>CALPOI020000074.1 GCA_943325145.2 Candidatus Planktophila lacus
AGGCGCAAGAACAGATACAACAGAATTTGACAAGAAAATATTTGATGAACTAAATGTGGATTACTCAAAAAAAATCTGGGAATTTTCATCAAAATTTCAAGTCCCATTGGTTTATGCAAGCTCAGCTGCAACCTATGGACTAGGAGAATATGGGTACGAAGATAATCACGAAGTAATATCAAAATTAAAACCATTGAATCCTTATGGAGATTCTAAAAACGATTTTGATAAGTGGGCTCTAGAACAACAAAATCAACCGCCATTTTGGGCAGGTCTTAAATTTTTTAATGTTTACGGACCTAATGAATACCACAAAGGAAGAATGGCATCAGTAATTTTTCATGCGTTCAATCAGATATCAGCCAATAATAGCATGAAGTTATTTAGATCCCATAATCCAAATTACAAAGATGGAGGTCAATTGCGTGATTTCATTTATGTTAAAGATTTAATAAATGTTTGTATCTTCTTACTTAAAGCAAAACCTACATCAGGAATTTACAACTTAGGCTCAGGTACAGCACGCACATTCAATGATTTAGCAATTTCAACGTTCAATGCTTTGAACAAAACTATTGAAATTGATTTTATTGATACTCCACTTGATATTAGAGATAAATACCAATACTTTACCGAGGCAAATATGTCGAAACTAAAAAAATCAGGATATCACGATGAATTTTATACGCTCGAAGAAGGTGTATTTGACTATGTGACAAATTATCTTGTCCCTAATAAACATTATTAAAGTAAGATTAATAATTTATTTTAAAAATTGAATGTCATATAATCTTTTATAGTAACCATTCAGATTAATTAATTCAGAATGAGAACCTTTTTCAACTATTTTTCCTTGATCCATTACCACAATTAATGATGCACTTTGAATGGTAGAAAGACGGTGTGCAATTACAATCGAAGTTCTACCTTTCGTTATTTTTTCTGTTGCGTGTTGAATTAACTTTTCAGATTCATTATCAACACTTGAAGTTGCCTCATCTAAAATTAGTATTGAGGGGTTATAAACATAGGCTCTTATAAAAGACAACAATTGTCGTTGTCCAACTGATAACATTCCTCCTCTTTCACCAATATTGTAATCGTAACCACCAGGAAGTTTTTCGATAAAACTATGCGCACCAACTGCTTTGGAAGCGATAATTACTTCATCTTTTGATATCGAAGGATCGTTCAACGTGATGTTATTAAAAATTGTATCGGAAAATAAAAAAACATCTTGAAGAACTATAGCAATATTTTTTCTTAATAACTCTAATTGTAAATCTCGAATATCCGTCTCTCCTATTAGAATAGCACCCTTTTGATTTTCATAAAATCTACCCAATAAATTAACTAGCGAAGATTTACCTGCACCGGTAGCTCCAACAAAGGCAACCATATCTCCTGATTGAATTTCTAAAGAAATATCCTTTAACACCCAATTTTCATCGTTGTATGCAAAACTTAAATCTTGAAATTTGATTTTTTGATTAAAATCAAAACTACTTATTGTACCATTTTTTTGAGATTGTTCTTCAAGATCTAACACCTCAAAAACTCTTTCAGCTCGAACGATTCCTCTTTGCAGAATATTAAATTTATCGGCTAATTGTCGTATAGGTCGAAATAACATTTGAATCCAGAGCGTAAAAGAAATTATCTCTGAAAACATGAGCTTTGGATTATTGAGCGGATTTAAAAACTGAAAAGCACCCCAAACTAATAAAAAAGCTATCGACAAGGAACTTAAAATCTCTACCACTGGAAAGAAAATCGAAAAAGCCCAAACGGCATTGACGTGTGCTTGACGATGTTCCTTATTTATTGCGTCAAAACTCTTCATTTCATTTTGTTCTCTTGAAAAAAGCTGAACAACAAACATCCCTGATAATCTCTCTTGCACAAATGAACTTAATCTAGTCACCTGTATTCTTTCTGCTGCAAAAGAATTTCGCATTGCTTTAGCAAAAATATTCGTCGCAATAATTAACAAAGGTATTGGTATCAACGTCAATAAAGTAAGCTGCCAATTACTTGCAAACATGATAGAAATCACAACAATCAACATTAATAGGTCGCCAAGAATATCTAATAATCCAGATGAAAAAACTTCTGCTATTGCCTCAATATCAGAAATTAACCGTGAAACAATTGCACCATTTGACGTCTTGTCAAAATACTTCATTCGAAAGGAAGAAAGGTGACGAAATAACGCTACTCGAATGTCTCTAATAATTGATTGGGCCAATAGATTACTTGAAAAAGAGCCGAAAAATTGGAAAACCCCTTCTAGCAAAAGAACAAATGCAATTATCAATGTCCAATTTAAAAGCCCTGAGGGGTCAACCGAAGAAATAATGTATTTGTCCACCATCACTCCAATTAATTTTGGCCGCAAAGGTGTTAAAACTGCCAAAATCATTGTGCAAATGAAAGAGTACAGCAATAACCTTTTGTAACTCCTAACAAAAACAATTAGTCTTTTAAAAATCTTAAAGTCTATTTTTGAATTTTTAAACATGAAACAAAATTAAAATAAATGATCAAACAAAAATTCGACTCATGAAGTAACCAATATAATTCCTGTTAAATTCAGCATAAAAAATAAAAATAGTTTATCTTTACACAAAGCTTAAAAAAATGGTTCAAAATTTTAGCGAAACAAAATCAATTTTCGGTTCAATTCTAAGTGAATTGAGAGATGTACAAATTCAAAAAGACGCTATGCGTTTTAGAAGAAACCTAGAACGTTTGGGAGAATTGTTGGCATACGAAGTTTCAAAAAAATTAGACTATAAACAGGTTTCTGTAACGACACCTTTAGGTGAAGCGACTGAATACCAATTAACTGAACAGCCAATTTTAGCCACAATTTTACGTGCTGGTTTACCTATGCATCAAGGATTTTTATCCATTTTTGATAAGGCGGAATCTGCATTTGTTTCTGCTTATAGAAAACACATTACAAACGATGAATTCGAAATTCATGTAGAATATGTTGCTTCGCCTTCATTTGAAAACAAGGCGCTAATCATCGTAGACCCGATGTTGGCTACAGGAAGTTCTATGGTGAGCGTTTATAAAACACTTTTACAGCAAGGTAACCCGAGTAAACTATTTATTGTAGCAGCTATTGCATCACCTGAGGCACTTGATTACCTCAAAACACAATTGCCTGAATCTACGAATTATTACATTGGCGCAATAGACCAAGAACTGACATCCCAAGCTTATATTGTGCCAGGAATTGGTGATGCTGGAGATCTTGCCTTTGGAATAAAATGTTAATTAGTTCCTAATGGATATCGCAAAATACGCTGCATTTTTTCTTTTATCAATGGTTAAATTTTTATTTACACCATTTGGCGGACCTGCAGCTGGATTAAGTTATTTTGAAACCTATTTATCCTGTACAATTGGAGCATTACTGAGTAGCACAATTTTTTATTTCTTAGCAGAATACTTTTTGCGAAAAAGCTTGGAAAACAAAATAAAATTAATTCAAAAAGCGGAAGCGTCTGGAAAAGAAATAAAACACAAGAAAAAATTTACACCAACTAATAAAAAAATTATTCGTTTAAAGAAATCTCTTGGAGTATTTGGAATTACATTTCTTGCCCCCCTTTTGTTGTCAATACCTGTAGGAACGATTATTGTTGCTAAATTTTTCGGTAAACAACGATTTACTTATCCATTGTTATTATTATCAATTTTAATCAATGGGTTAATTACAACAGGTATCGCTTATGGTGTTGCTGAATTATTTTAATACTAAATGATCAAACATCTATTTTTTGATTTAGACAGAACCCTTTGGGATTTTGAAACCAATTCAAAAATTGCTTTAAATAAATGTTACAATCATTTCAACCTTTCAATATATTTTAATCATTTCATTCAATTTCAAACGATTTATAGTACCATAAATAATGATCTTTGGAAAAAATATGGAAAAGGTAAAATCAATAAAGAGGACTTAAGAACAGAAAGATTCAGAAAAACTTTAGCAAAAGTCAATTGCTTTGACGATGAATTAATTCAAAATTTAAACATCTTTTATGTCGATCATTCGACAAAAGAAACACAGTTATTTCCAAATACAAAAATAACATTAGAAGAGTTGAAGAACAATTACCAACTCCACATCATCACTAATGGATTTCAAGAAGCACAATTTGAAAAACTAAAAAACACCAATATCATAGAGTGCTTTACATCTATCGTGTGTTCTGAAATGGTTGGTAAAAACAAACCTCACATAGACATATTTAAATTTGCTTTAAACAAAGCAAATGCTAACGCAAATGAAAGCATAATGATTGGCGACGATTTATTGGTAGATGTAGTAGGTGCGGTACAAAGTGGGATGCAGGCAATTCTGTTTGATCCAAATGAAAAATACAAAAAATCAAAAAATCAACAAAAAATCAAAAACATTTCTGAACTACCCTATCTGTTAACTACTTATAATTAATTCCAAAAAATAGTTATGTTTAGTACAACTCTTGACGTAGTCTTTCATATAATATCATACCAGTAGCAACACCAACATTCAACGAAGCTATCTGACCTTTCATAGGGATTTTTGCCTTAATATCAGCCATCTTAAGAATATCTGAACTAACGCCGTCTTCTTCAGAGCCCATGACAATACCAATTTGTCCTCTTAAATTAACCTCATACAACGGAACAGAAGTTTTTTCTGTACACGCAACTATTCTAAAACCACTTTGCTGAAGGTAAAATAAACTGTCTTTTAGGTTCCCCACTTTACATACTGGAATACGATTCAATGCTCCTGCACTTGTTTTTATTGCATCTGGTGTCACTTGAACTGAACCTTTACCAGGAATAACAATCGCAGTAACACCTTCACACTCAGCTGTTCTTGCAATCGCTCCAAAATTCCTAACATCAGTCAATCGGTCTAAAAATAAAAAACATGCTTTTTCTTCTGTTTCGACTGCTTTATTCACCAATTCCTCAAAATTGGCATATTCCATTGGAGAAAGATAAGCAATGACGCCTTGATGATTACCCGTTGTCACTCTGTCCAAACGTTCTATTGGAACAAATTGTATGAAATAATTTTTATTTGCAGTTGCTTCTTTTAATTCAAAAAATAATTCCTTTTGCATTCCTTTTTGAATCATCAACTTATTTATCTCCCGACCAGAATTGATTGCCTCAATTACCGCTCTAACACCGAAAATAATATCGTCATTTTCCTTTTCTCGAGGAGTATATTTATCTTCCCTTTTCTGAAAAGGTTTATCGAATCTTTTTTCCATTTAATTTGTAGCTATTTATGCATTTATTGTTAATTCAACCTCCACATTGTCTCCTAATGTATTAGCAACTGGACATGCCCTACCCGCTGCAATAACATGCTTTTTTTGATTTTCATCCCATCCATTGTTTGAAATATCAATGGATATAATCAATTTTTCTATTCTTCTTGGGGCATCCACAGACATAACTTTGGTGATTTCAGAAGAACCGTTAACAAAATCTAACCCATGTGTATTGCAATAAATACCAATAATCGTAAGCATACAAGAAGCGTAAGAAGTAGCCACCAGATCAGTAGGTGAAAAAGCTTCGCCTTTACCATGATTATCTTTAGGTGCATCAGTAATAATTGTTGATCCAGAAGCTACATGTGTTGCCGAAGTTCTTAAATCCCCTAAATACTTTACTTTTGAAGTGATCATTGTATTGAAAATTTGAATTGTAAAATTAGTTCTTTTTAATCGAAATCAGTAAGATTTCTGAAATATGCTAAATACAAGGCAATTATAAAATATATTTGAAGAACTTTATAATTTTGAAGCCTTGAATACATACTATTCACAGTAAAAAAGTGATTGAAAACATTTGCAAGTTCTCATTGAAAAAAATAAAAACATGTTAAATCAAAGACAAAAAATAACTGCCACAGAAGTCCTGCCATTGACATGCACTCGAGAAGGTTCTTGCTGTCATGGAAATCAAGTATTATTAAATCCTTGGGAACTTGCATTATTAGCAAGTCAGAACAAGCTAACTACTAAAGATTTTAAAAATACATTCACAGAAGATGGAGGTATTCGTTTAAAGTTTAATGGAAAAGAAAATAAATATTTAAAGAAATCCTGTAGTTTATACTCAGAAGAAATAGGTTGTAGTTCTCATGAAAACAGGCCTTTGGCTTGCAGACTTTTCCCTATTGGAAGACAAATACAAGAAAATAAGAGCGCGTATTTTTTTGAAGGAGAACAATTCCCCTGTTTTAAAGAATGTCCTAACGTTACCAATTTGAAATCATTAAAATTAGAAGACTACTTAAAGGGTCAAAAAATTAACAATCATGAATATGCACAAGATGCCTATTTAGAAGTAACGCAAAATCTAGCAGATATAGCGTTAACACTACTATTAGATACAAATTTGACAAACGAAGAACAAAGAGAAACAATTCAAAATTGGAAAGATTTAGGTGGGTTTTCGCTTGAAAAACTAACACAAAATACAGCAGAAGAAATAATTAATATCATTACTATTCCAGAAATCAATGTAAATCTATCTAGTCCGAATCAATTCATTGAAGCTCATAATGAAATGCTACAATTATATATTCAAAAAAAATATAACAAATCTCAAACAAAAAAAGAGATTATAAACACATGCATTAAAGCGATGGAAATGTCGTTGTTAATTTCAGCAGCCATAGGGGCAAATATTCTAGAACTAAGTGAACACTGGATAAAAACTGCACTTTTTCATATTGATAAGAAAAATTAAGAGCAAATTTCAATAACAGACAATTACTAGCCTGAACAAATAAAAATTAAAACATTAAAAATAAATCAATTGCACATATCAACAATTGAATCTTATTAACTGTTGATCTTTTTTAGAATTTAAATTTTAACATACCATATATTTGTGTAAATAGTAGTGTGATGAGCGAAATTATCAATAAAGACGACCAACCAATCCGCATAAAAAAACCAAAATGGCTTCGTGTTAAGCTGCCAATAGGTGAAAACTATAAAAAAGTTAGAGCTCTTGTAGATGAACACAAGCTACATACCATTTGTGAAAGCGGTAGCTGCCCAAATATGGGCGAATGTTGGGGAGAGGGTACGGCTACATTTATGATATTAGGAAATATTTGCACTAGAAGTTGTGGCTTTTGTGCAGTACAAACTGGGAAACCATTAGCCGCCGACTTACTAGAGCCAAATCGTGTTGCACACAGTGTAAAAACAATGGGAGTTAAACATGCTGTAATTACTTCTGTTGATAGAGACGATTTAAAAGATGGAGGATCTGATATCTGGGCTGCAACTGTAAACGCAATCAGAAAAGAATCACCAAGCACTACACTAGAAACCTTAATCCCTGATTTTATGGGGAAATGGGAAAATCTGCAAGCAATTATTGACGTTGCTCCTGAAATCGTATCTCACAACTTAGAAACAGTTAGAAGATTAACTAAACAAGTTAGAATCCAAGCAAAATACGACAGAAGTCTCGAAGTACTTTTCAGACTTAAAAAAGGAGGTATGAGAACTAAATCAGGCGTAATGCTAGGTTTAGGTGAAACTGAAGAAGAGGTAATTGAAACAATGGAAGATTTGAGAAGTGTAAAAGTGGATATCCTTACATTGGGACAATATTTACAACCCACTCCGAAACATCTACCTATACAAGAATTTATCACACCAGAACAGTTTGAAAAATATAAAGAACTTGGTTTAAAAATGGGATTCAGGTATGTTGAAAGTGGTCCTTTAGTTAGATCCTCTTATCATGCAGAAAAACATATTTTTGAGCTTTAGTTTGTAAAGTAATATAAATTGAAGTTATTAACACTAATTATTTAATAACTATAAATTTAAATCTAATCAACTATATTTACAAACAAATAAACAAAACTAAACAAATTATAATCAGTTAATTATAACAATATAAAAATATTAATAATTATCAATTGAATATTATAATAAAAAACGATTACTGATTCCTGATATAAATAACTAATAACTCAAAATCAGGCAACCTTCAAAAAGAAAAAACATATTTGAATGAGTTGATAGGTACAGAATAAACTTAAATTTTAACTTTGTAATTTAAAATTTAGATTTATTATGAGTTCATACGACGTAGCCATTATTGGATCAGGCCCTGGAGGATATGTTGCAGCTATTCGCTGTGCACAATTAGGATTCAAAACTGCTTTAATTGAAAAATATTCTACTCTTGGAGGTACATGTCTAAATGTTGGGTGTATTCCATCTAAAGCATTGTTAGATTCTTCTGAGCATTTTCACAACGCAAAACATAATTTTTCCACACATGGAATTGGTTTAGAGAATCTTACAGCTAACATTCAACAAATGGTCAAAAGAAAGGAAGAAGTCATCAATCAAACTTGTAATGGAATAAAATTTTTGATGGATAAAAACAAAGTGACTGTTCTTCATGGAACCGGTTCTTTTATCTCACCAACAAAACTATCAGTAAAAGGAGAATCGGGAACTGAAGATATTATTGATGCTAAATATTCAATTATTGCTACAGGATCAAAGCCAAACTTTTTTCCTGGAATGGAACCTGATAAAAAAAGAATCATTACATCAACGGAAGCATTAAAAATGAATGAAATTCCTAAAAAAATGCTCGTTATAGGTGGAGGTGTCATCGGATTAGAACTTGGCTCAGTATATGGTAGACTTGGAACTGAAATAGAAGTAATCGAATTTGCAGACTCGATCATACCTACCATGGATAAATCTTTAGGGAAAGAATTAACTAAAGTTCTAAAGAAGGAAGGATTTAAATTTAACCTACAACACCAAGTAAAATCAGTTGTAAATAATGGTGAAAATGTTACACTTACTGCGTTAAATAAAAAAGGTGAAGAAGTTAAATTTGAAGCAGATTATTGTTTAGTTGCTGTAGGTAGAAAAGCATTTACTTCAGGATTAGGATTAGAAAACATCGGACTTAGCGTAAATTCTAGAGGTCAAATTGAAGTAAACGACCATTTGCAAACTTCAATCCCAAACATCTATGCAATTGGTGATGTTATAAAAGGAGCAATGCTTGCACACAAAGCAGAAGAAGAAGGTGTATATGTAGCAGAATTAATCGCTGGACAGAAACCTCATATCAATTATAATTTAATACCAGGTGTAGTATATACTTGGCCTGAAGTTGCAGCAGTAGGTAAAACAGAGGAAGAATTAAAAGCACTCAATATCGAATACAAGGTAGGTAACTTTCCAATCAAAGCATTGGGTAGAGCAAGAGCGAGTATGGATACTGCAGGATTTATAAAAGTATTGGCTGATAAAACAACCGACGAAGTGTTAGGGGTTCATATGATTGCTCCTAGAGCTGCAGATTTAATTATGGAAGCAGTTGTTGCAATGGAATACAGAGCATCTGCAGAAGATATCTCTAGAATTTGCCATCCACACCCAACTTATTCAGAAGGTATGAAAGAAGCGGCTTTGGATGCTACAGATGCAAGAGCTCTTCATAGCTAAACTAATTATTCAATTATTTGTTTAAAGGGTAAATGAAAATTTACCCTTATTTATTATTGATTCTATGAAAAAAACAGGCGTATTATTACTACAACTAGGAACACCAAATAGTCCAAGTACTTCTGATGTTAGAAAATATTTAAAGGAA
>CALPOI020000075.1 GCA_943325145.2 Candidatus Planktophila lacus
AACAAAGTCTTTTGATTCAAAAAATAGCGGTTTTAGCGAAACATCAACCTTACAATGCACAAAGTATTCTAAAAGCGTACACAACATCTGAAAACACAGTGGTAGCCAACAGAATGTTAGACGCTGTAGGTTTGCTGTTAAAAGATAACAAAAACTACATTGAAGAATTGCAAAAAATCAGTGCTTTTCCAGATACAAATCGTTTATCAATTTTTGAATTTTCTAATTACAAAGTATGGAGAGACTTCTGCAAAGTGGTAAAAAAAGACCAAAAAGCTATCGATTCAGCTTCTAGAATCACAGGAGTAGAATCTCGTTTAATTGTGATGTGTTTGGTGGGCGAACAAGTAAGAATGTTTAACTCAGGAAGAGAACGATTCAAACAATATGTGATGCCGTTTTCTCACATCATGATGCCTACAAATAGAGGTTATGGTGTGACAGGTATACTTGAACATACGGCTTATCAAATCGAAAAAAATCTAGTTAATAAAAACAGTCCTTTCTATCCTGGGGATTATTTTTACAAATGTTTAAATTATAAACAAGGATACCCACATGTAATCAGAGGAGGGATTGGTGCACATAGAAGTAAGACCATTCAACGATTAATTGCTGGTGGAGACCATTTTTATTCTTATTTATATACAGCTTTTCTTCTTAGACAATACCAATCTCATTGGGAGAAAAACAAGTTTGACCTTTCTAAAAGACCAGAAATCTTAGGTACATTGTTCAACATTGGTTATCATAAAAGTAAACCAAAATCAGCACCAGAAGCTGGTGGTTCCTCTTTCAAAGTTGGAGGAAAAGTTTACACATTTGGAGGTCTATGTTTTGAGTTTTATTATAGTGGAGAGTTATTGGATTTATTCCCGATCACAAAAAGAGCTTTTACACCTGTTAAAGAGCTGGAAGAAACGAATAAATCTTACGTTGAGCACATCCAAGAATTAGTTAATGGAAAAGATTCAACTGATTTGAACTTAGACGAAAATAAAGAAGTTACAATCGAAAAAAAGAAAAAGAAAAAGAGTTAATTTATTAGTTGAATCCGCAACTTAAAAAAGCCTGTTACAATCAATAATTTGTAACAGGCTTTTTATTTATTTAAGAGTAGTTAAATAGATTTCTTTAGTATAAAATGATCTTTCGAAACCCTTACTCATAGTTTAATCTAAGAATTAACGACCATCATCTGCGATTCATAACTTTTGCAAGGGTCTCTTACAATCTTGATTAGAGAATGATTAAATTATTTTTTTAAACATCTTACAGGTAAACCTGTAGATTTTTGCATGCCTTGATTCACTATTTTTGAAAAATCTCTATGAATACCTCTAACAGCTGCGCTATTTTTATCAAAACCTGTATCCTCTGATGCCCACCAATAAGTTAGATATCCTTGACTGAAGGAACCATCAACATTTCTGGTACCAGTTGGTAAGGCCGAAAAACCAAATACATCAGTAGCATTATCATTTGGAGCAACCCAATGTATGTTTCCTTGTTCTTTTAATTTATCTCCAGCTATTTCATCTCCACCCAGAAAAGTTGATAACGTATCCCAATCTGAAGAACTAGGAACTTTCCAACCCAATGGACATAATTTATTAGACTTAACAGCGAACCAATTATACATCGCACCGTAAATCTTTGTGTTTTCAGACTTATTATCATAATGACATACGGCACCTAAAGTATCCAAATCCCACAAACTATTAGACACAATTGATTTAATAGTTGACCCGTCGTTGTATTTATATGTTTTCAAATTTTCTGCCAACCAAAATTGATTTCCTATCTTTAAAATCTTATAAGTGTTCCCTTCTACATCTTTTACAATAGTTGTATCAACCTTTACAACATTAATTGTATCAACAGGATTTGTTACATTATCTGATGAAGGAGAAGACACCTCTTTTTTACAAGAAAGAGAACCAAACAACAAGCCCGCTAAAATAAATACTTTTCTATTCATACTAATTATTTTATTGAGTAGACGAAAAAAAACAAATTTGGTTGCTTTTATTAATTATTTTGCAGTCACTTTAAACTCTGTTCGTCGATTCATCTGTCTTCCAGTATCTGTTTCATTAGTATCAATAGGTTTCTCCTCCCCAAACCCCATAAAAGTCAAGCGATCGGCTTTAATTCCATTTTGAATTAATCGATCATACACTGATTTTGCTCGTTGATGAGATAAGGTCTTATTATAGGAATCAGAGCCGTATGAATCTGTGTGACCAGAAATCTCGATTTTCATCGATGGAATATCCGTTAGTAGTTTTGTTAATTGAGTAATTTCGTTTTCAGATTCTTTTCTCAAAGTAGATTTATTAAAATCGAAGAAAATATTTTTAAGTACAATAGATTGTCCTACAGCAATATTTTTCAACTTTATGTCTTTTTGCACTTCTTGATATTCAGCAGTTGATGCTAAATCAAAATTTTCAGAGTGAAATAAATAATTCTCTTTTTTAACAGAAATCCCATAATTTTTTCCTGCAGGCATCGATACTAAATACCTCCCTGTAACACTATTAGAAGTAAAAGAAGCAATTACCTCATTTCTTTCATTATCAATAATTTCTATAGTCGCCTCAAGTGGCTTATTAGTTTTATCGTCCAAAATAACCCCTTTCAACAACGTTAACTGCGCTTCTTTAATATCAATTCGAGATGGTTTTACTTTTTCTTTGACAGGCTCATTATGACTAGCAATCAAGTTATCTTCAGTATTTAAAATCACACTTTTGACTGGACCAAAAAATGTTACTCTGTAAATATCTTTCTCTCCAAATCCATCCGCTCTAACGGAAGAATAGTAAGCATGTTTACCACTAGCTGAAACACTGAAAAATACATCTTCATCAGTTGTATTGATCGGATAACCAATGTTTTCAGGTTTAGACCACGACTTTAATGAATCATTAAAAATTGATTTAAACACATCGTATCCTCCCATTGATTGATGACCTTTAGAACTAAAATAAATTGTTTTTCCATCAGGATGGACAAAAATACCCTCCTCATCTTCAGTTGTATTAATAACTGGTCCTAAGTTTATCGCTTCACCCCATTTCCCTTTTAAAGTTTTTGTAGAAGTGTAAATATCTCTACCTCCTAATCCACCTTCTTTATCACTTACAAAATAAATTGTATTGCCATCAGGCGTATAACTAGACGAAGATTCATGCCCATCTGTATTTATATTCTTATTTAACCTTTCAGGAGTTGACCATGCAGTTCCTGTCAAAACACTTTCAAAAACATCTCCGTGATTCACATCTTTATAAATTAAAAACTTTTGTCCATCAGCTGACAACCCACAGTTAGAATCGTGACCTTCAGTATTGACTGTTGTTCCCATATTTCTAGCTTTCCCCCACTTATTATTGATTCGGTCTGCAATGTACATGTCCTCAAATGGTTCATTCATAAATGGATCGAGTCCACCACCGGTTGTTTCAGGTCTTCGCGAAGTAAAAATCATTTCAGACTCATCCGCAGTAATTACTGGACTATAATCAGGATACTGAGAATTTATATCCCCCCCAACATTATCAATTTTTACACGGACTGGATTTTTTACTTTTTCTTTTGCATACTCACATTGACGAATGTACTTTTTCATTTCATCAACAATCCCTGTCTTATCCTTTCCTTTAAATAATGTAATCATTGTATTAAAAGACTGAATTGCTTTATCGAATTGCATATCTAAATGATAACCCATTCCTAAATAATAGAGAATTTCCGGATCAACCTCAGGATTTAATTGATAGGCCTTTTCAAAAAATGAAGTGCATTTTGATCTAAAGCTAGAATGAAAATAACATTTGCCCAACTTAAAATTTAATAAAGCGTTATTTGGATTTAATTTAAACGCAATTAAATAATGTGAAATTGCATTTTTATAAAATACAGCTTCTTTCTCCATAATCTCATCCCCAAGTTCCATCTCATTTTTCGCGATTTTTAACTCGTCTTTTTTATCTTTAAAATTCTCTTTTGAAAATTCTACATCCTGAGCAAACGATTTAAAACAAGCGAAAATCAATAGTGTAATAATAATTCCTTTCATAATCTTAGATTTAACAATAGCATTCATTTATTCACACACTTCTAAATATTTAACAGCGAGATCTATCCCCAATTGCTTGGCTTTATTCCAATCTACACACGCACCTTTATAATCTTGCTGGGCATCTTTTAATATTCCTCTATTTAAATAAGCGAGTCCGTAGGTTGGATCCAATTGAATGGCCTTGTCACAATCTAAAATAGCGCCTGTAAGATCATTCAATTTTTGCTTAGACCCCGCTCTATTATTAAAAGCAAAGGCATAATCGGATTTAATTTCCACAGCTTTCGTAAAATCTGCAATGGCACCTTTATAATCTCCACTTTCATGTTTTGCTGTTCCCCTATTGTTATACGCTAAAAAATAATCTTGCTTTTTTGAAATCGCATTATCATAAGCAGCAATCGCACCTTTATAATCTCCTTTTTTTCGTTTTAAGCTTCCAATATTATTATGTAACCATGCAAAATCAGCATTTATTTTGAGCGCATTGGTGTAATCTACCATTGCCTCATCTAAAAGATTCAAAGACATTTTTGCACTCCCGCGATCATTGTATGCAAACACATCTTCTGGTTTGTAAAGAATCGCAGAATCGAGTTGTTGAATCGCTTGTTGAAAATCACCCATTTCAAAAAAAAGAACTCCTTTGCTATAATAGGCGGATGAATACATTTTATTGATCGCAATGGCTTGGTTGTAATACGATAATGCACTCGTTTTTTCATTCCTTTTCTCAGAAATTTGACCCAAAAAATAAAACGATTCTTGTTTAGGAGCTGTTTTATTGACTGATTCAAAATCATTCACCGCTTCAGAATACTTATTGAGTTGGTAATAAACAATTCCCCTTTGCAACAAAGCTTCTTGAAAAGTTGCTCTTAAAGTAATCGCTTGGTTTAAATCAATCAATGCCCCCTCATAATCGTTTTTCCCATATTTATCAATGCTTTGATTGTAAAGACGGTCTGGCTCTTGTTGGTCATCAAGAATTTTTGCTTTTACTATAGAATCTGTTTGAGCAAAAGATACCGAAGTGATGATTAGTGAAAAAAATATAAATAAATAGTTCATTAGAAATTTGATTAATGGTTGTGTAAAAATACGAGTTTTTATTTTGATTCTCTAGTTCAATCTCAATCGGAACTGAACTAACAACTCTTGCTTAGTCGCACCTTCAATCAACTCTGAACCAGAACCTATTTGATTTAAATTAGTAAAATAAAATCCACCATAACGAATCCACAGTGTACTTTGTTTCGTTAATTTATATTGAATCATTCCATAAATTCTACTTCCTTGTTCGTAATACGCAGGATTACTGAACACATAAACTGGATTGCTTTCATAACTATAAATCCTTGAATTGTAAGAATCTGTATCAAACAGTGCAATTCTTAAGGCATATTCGAAACGTGATTTAGGTTTCGAATACCGAATATCCTGATACATCAAAAATCCGTTTTCTTTATTATTGAATGTATTTAGAATTAACCATTCCACCCTTGAACGTAATGTCCACGTGTCGTTCAATTCAATACTTGCATGAATTCGAAAATTTTGTTGCTCCTTCTCCTCAAGTGAAGTAAATTCATTGATTTTAAGCTGTATACTCTGTTCCTTTAAAGAACGTTTATACCTACCATATACTTGAATTTTCTTAGTTGGTTGAAAGTTAAGCTGAATAAATGCTTCATTACCAACAGAAGGTTGATTTACAGAATATTTCAACCAAGGAAATTGAAAAAAATCAACATAACCTTGTAACTGTATTTTTGAACTAAACTTATAATGAACCCCATAATAAAAACCATTCTCGTTATGCACGTCATTTCCCTCCGACAAACCATTTGACAACAACGTTTGAAAATCCTTGTCATACTTTCGAAACAACATACTCAATGACAAACGATTGTCTAACACCATATTCACACCATGTAAATTAGCACTTCCCTCACTATAATTTACTTTCGCAAATTCTCCAAAGAACAAAAAGTTCTTGTATAAATAAGAATAATCAAAACTTGAACTCATTAAGTTATTGCCTCTAAAATCAAATTGATTGTAAGTAGTAAATGTTTTATTATATGTATGATTCAATTCATGATAAACAGAAGAAAACCCCAACTTCAATGAAGAATAATCATACCTCAAATACCCACCGATAATTTTTTCTTTCACAGATCCTTTTGTTGCAACTTCAGAATTAGTTCTATGGAGCCCAGTAGAAAGTAACGATGTAATCTGTTGATTTATGGAATCTCCTTCAATTCTACCATCACTATTTTTAAACGATGAAAAAACCGCTAATTGATATCTTTTCCATTCCAAATCAATACCAACACCTCTCATAAATCGATATTCAGCTGATGATGTATGTGCTCTCAGAACAGACGCTGTCTTTTTGATTGCAATTGCATCTGAGGTTTTCCCGAAAACACTGGAAGTCCAACAATGTAATCCCTGCCCTATCTGAACATGATAATCTCCAACTGAAAGTGCTTTAACATACTTCCCTCCTTTGTAAAGAAAGTGAATGGAAGTAAAATCTATGTTTGACTTTGGATTTGAAGAAAAGAATGGCTCTCCAGGATCTTTTTCAAACGTTGCACCTAATTGAATTCGATTGTAAAATGAATAATTAATTCGCGAAAAGTAATTCATTGGATCTCCCCAATAATAAGTATTTGAAGCACGTTTAATTGAATCACTCACATTTTCAAATCCTACTTTTTTTTCAATAATGGCTTTAGTGCGAGCAACAAATTCTAATTGTCCATCAGAAACTAAATTCGACCAAGAAATCGGTAAATTATCTAATTTTTCATCTATAGTAACATAAGGTAAAATACGTTCGATAGAAGTTGTATCCCAATACTTTATACTTTGAAGTTCATACACAGACAATAACTTTCCATTTTCCTCTCTATGTTTAATTAAAGATTTTAGCTGAAATTCATTGATAAGAGGAAATTGTACCAATGTTGCATAAGTTGCAGTATTTAAATCCAAAGGATGTTGTTTATAAGCGTCTAATTGGTCAATTAGCAAGGTTAAATCAATGTCTTCTGATTGATTTTGCTCCATGAAGAGTTCTAATTGTTGTTGCATATTCTCATCTTCTTGAGAAAAGCTCCAAAAAACCACTCCAAAACAACAAATAAAAGAAAAACAGAAATTACTTTTCTTCATTGTTGAATACATAACGAATTCCTATAGAAGGGCACCATCCTAAACGTTGTTGCCAAGCTCCACCTAAATCAACAAATAACTTTTTATGAGAACGATAGCCAACACCAAACGAAAGTAATTGCTCATTAAGCACAACTCCCGATCTTAAATATAAATTCTCTACAGGTTGGTATTCGATACCGAATTTTATCCGTTGCGGATGAATGGCATCTTTTTCTATTTCTGCTAAAACCATCAACTTAGAATTAATACTTAAATTTCCTCCCATACGAATTAATAATGGTGCTATTTCAGTTTTATTTTTATTAAATAATCCATTACCAAGATTAAAAGCAGCTACTCCTAATTTTAAACGTGATGAAACATTCAACAAAAAGCCGATCGATGCTTGCAAGTCATTACTAAATGTAACATTCTGTATTTGAATTTGCTGGAAATTAACTTGTGCTCCGATAGAAAAAATATCAGAAAGTTTAATTGCATAACCTGTTCCAACTCTAGAACTACGAAATAACGTCAGTCCTGAAATCATTCCTGCAACCGAAACTACTCCTTTATTTAAAGGTAAAGCTAAGGCTATTGCACTTTGTTGAAATTCATTTATCAAAAATTTGTTTTGATAACAAAGCCCTATTTCTGTAGATGAAATAAGCGATGAACTCGCTGGATTAGAATAATATGAATTAACATCAACAAGTGCAACTGTTGCTTCTCCTAAAGCAATAGATCTTGCCCCTACATTTTCAACACCTTGAGAAAACACAAGAACTGAATGAATAATACAACTAAGAATTAATAACCTTAATTTCATAAAGTCGACAAAAATAGAGAAACTTTAATTAAAATTAATTTACAATCAAAAAATTCAATCTTAATAATAAAATAAATATTTATGAATCGACTTTGACAAAATAAAAAATCAAAGCTTAAATTTGCACTTTTGTTATTTAATTTATGCTCCTTACACACTAAAAATGAATCATATATTAAACAGAAGTATTTTAACCAAAGCTTTATTCATCTCACTAACAGTAGTATTGATAAAAAAACTCATTATTGAAAAACTGATTATTAAAGGACAAACTATTTCTGAATTAATTGAATTATCTGATATTACAATCGTCTTCACAGGTGCATTTTTCGTTTTTGGACTATTATTAGCTGCAACAATGACTGACTTTAAAGAAAGTGAAAAAATTCCTGGAGAAGTTGCAGCGAATCTTGAAGCAATTAAAGATTGGATTTATCTTGCATTTAAAGCCCCTAGAAGTTCAGGGCTTCCACTTTCTACAGATCCACTAAATAAAGAAATGCTAAGAACAGAATTATTAAAACTAACAGATGGTATTATTGAATGGTTGTACAGTCAAAAAAAAGATTCAAAAGAACTTTTTCCATTAATCAGAAGAGGAAATGAAATTGCTTATTATTTCGCTGAAAGAGGTGTTGATAAAGAAGCGATTAAAGGGATTCAAGAGAACACAAATGCAATGCGAAAACAATTGACTCGTGCGTATTCTATATCTAGAAACAATTTTATTAAACCAGCTTATACCTTATTGAAAAGTATATTAGTTATCGTATTTTTATTGTTAATAACAACAAAATTTAAAACCCCTGTAGCAAACTACTTTGTAACCACCTCGATCTCTTTCCTCCTTTCCTATTTATATTTATTAATTGTCGGTTTAGATGATCCTTTTAATATTTCAAATGGAGATACTGAAGTAGATTTAAAACCAATAGACCGATTAAAACAACGTATAGAACAAGAATTTTTGACTAATGAAAACAACTAAACTGATAAAACTAGCATTTGTTTGTGCATTTACTTTTTTTTCTAAACCTATCACTGCTCAAATATTAACCATTGACAGAGAAAATGGACAAGATTCAATTCAAAAGAAAATTCGTGCATCATTCATATTGAATTTCTCCAGTGATAAACAGAAAAACAACATCGTTGATTTTACTAACAAATCAGAAATTGATTTCTTTACTAAAAAGAATCAGGTTCTGATAGTACTGGCACAAACAGAACTTGCTTTCAACGGTAAAAATTCACTTGAAAAAAACGGAAACTTACAAATACGCTTTCGAGATAACGATACTCGTATAGCATATCCTGAAGCGTATATTCAATACCAATGGAACGGAATCCTTGGAATGGAACAACGTAAAGTTGCAGGTTTAAATATCCGTGTAAATTGTCTTGAAAAAAGAGCGTCGGATCTTTATTTAAGTGTTGGAACGTTTTATGAAAACGAACGTTGGAACCCACAAACTAGCTCAATGAATTTCAATCTAAATAATAGATCAATTAT
>CALPOI020000076.1 GCA_943325145.2 Candidatus Planktophila lacus
ATTCCAATACCAAATCCTGCAGTGTTTGCTCTTGTTATACTTGAACAAGTATTTGTGGGAGTTACATAAACTTTAATAAATGAAGTTTTAGTAGTAGTTGTTCCTGTTCCTTTACTATTACTTGCTGTTAATGTAACTGCATAGGTCCCTTCTGTAGAATAGCTAACAGATGGATTTTGACTAGTAGAAGTTGATGGAGTCCCTCCTTCAAATGTCCAACTCCAAGCTGTTGGTGATAATTTAGACAAATCATTGAAAGTTATACTTGTGCCAGTGCAAGAGTATCTTTTAGAAGCAGTAAAATCAGACAAAGGCGTTCCTGTGACATTCATTACAATCGTATTAGAAGTTGCTGGAGAATTCACTACTCCTTGTAGATTTGAAACAAGTTCACATCTTACTTTGTCTCCGTCTAAAAGAGAAGAAGAGGAATATGTTGTTCCAGTTATACCGTTGATTTTTACATCATTTACATACCAGTTATAAACAGGTGAAGTACCTTGATTTGTGGGAGTTGCTGTAAAAGTTACTGTATTTCCATAGGTAATTGTTGCTGAAGGTGTTACGGATATAGCTACCTTAGCCACTTTACTTGAAATATATACCGTATAATCTTCTACATCACCAATGAAATAATTTGAAGAACAGCTTTTTTTACCGCTTGTAATCGTTCCTGCTTCTCCTATAATTCTCATTCTTAATGGTTGGTCTAATGTAGCATTGGATGGAATCGTAATAGTCGTAGATAAAGTATTGGTAGAATTTGCTACGATTGACCCTGAATAAATTAATTCAGACGCATCAAAAACTCCGTTGTTATTGTAATCAATATATGCTTCTACTGCTTCTGAGTAGTTTGCTGCAGCTCTTAGTGAAATTGACAATGGGTAGGTAGTATTGGGGGCTACTATGGTAGATTTCTCACAGGTGAAGTTTTTGTACCCATCATTGATATACGAGCTTGTTCCATTATTGATGGTATTGAATGAAACATTATTTACGGTAAACCAATAGTTACCTATGTAAGATGAGGTAGGTGTACATGCAGTTTTTGGCGCGGCCCCAACAATTAACGCTCCCTGTTTTGTAATGGTTTTTGTTCCTAACACCGTTATGATTTCCAAAGTGATATCATAAGTGCCTGGTGTTGATAATGTAAAAGAAGGTGTTTGTGAAGTTGAAGTAAGCGTTGTAGATCCAGAAGTAAGCGTCCAATTATAAGAAATCGAACCCCAAGGCGCTCCATTGATGTATGTATTTGGGATACATGTTGATTGATCGTACAAGGTCACAGAAGTTCCAGTACACACATAATCTTTTGAACAGATAAAGTCTAATGATGATTCTGATACTGGAACCAACGCTAAATTCCCATTTGATTCTAAAAATGACACCCTGTTTACACTTAATGCAGCTAACATTCTTACTTTTTGTCCAGCTGTGAATTCATTGGCACATTCATCGGATGAATAATCCATGTAATTATGAATAAAATTTTCGCTTGAACTATTATTGTCACAAGCGTTTGGTCCAACAGCGCAATCTCCTTTGCTTCTTTTATGTGGTGGGGTATCACACACTCTATCACCTTGAGTAGAGCAATTAGAATTTGATGGACAAATTGAGTTTAGGCTTGCATCTAAATCTCCTTCGAACGAATGGTACAAGTTAAATGCATGCCCCAATTCATGAGGAAAAGTATTGTTATTAGCGTCTTTGAAAGCATTCACTAAAATAACTGCACCATCCCAAGAAGCACCATGGCTGTCTGAAAAATAGGCATATCCTTGTGTACCACCTCCACCTTCGTTATTATCTATTTCTGATACTAACCAAATATTATAATATTTTGTTTGATTCCAGCTTATATATGATTTTAACTCTTGGTCTGTTATTCCTGACGTTCTGTTTTTGACACCATTAGTAATGTAACTGGAATTACCGGACATGTTATACCGGTTGATACCATTGGTACAGTTCCCATTTGGGTCTCTTACTGCCAATGAAAACTCAATTGTTACATCAACACCATTTCCAAAACCAAGAGTATTTGGTAATTTTCTGTATTTTTCATTCAATTCTTTGATGGCGTTTTTTATTTGTTGATCTGTGATTGAAGTAAGATTATTACCTGTTTCCATGACATGTACAACCAATGGTACTTTATAAACACCACTTCTTTTAGGATCGTTTTTTATAAACTCTTGAAATTTTAGTTCAGAAGATTCAATTTTTGCCTTGTATTCTGGATTAGCTTTTAATAATTCTTTGTGAATTTCATCAAATCCACATGTTTTTTGAGTTTGAGCTAAACTTGAAAAAACAATTAAGAAGATACTGGGAAGTAGAAGTAAATTTTTAAGCATGGTATACACTATTAGTTTTAACAAATGTAACAAAATACTTGTAAATTCAAAGTTTTAATTTCTACCAGTTAGAAATAATTTAGTCGGTTATTTCAGAGTTTTAAATACTTCATAAAATGTTAATTAACAGTTATATATGTTGGTATATGTATTTTGCTATTTGATTCGAATAGTATGATTTGATATAGCGCTTTAAGCTTATTTCTTTTCAAAAACACCGAACAATTCTGAGCCCATTCTTTGTGGTATACTTTGTTGGTTTGCTTCTATAAATAAAATGTTAAATTTTGTGGTAAACAATTGTATGTATTCTTCTTTAGACCCGCCATATGGAGGCCCTCCTTCAAAGGAACGATCAAAAAGAATGGCAATTATTTTTCCTTTTGGTCGAAGTAAGTCATGTGTTTGTTGGGCATATGCTTCTCTATGATCAGGGTCAATGGCACAAAAGAATGTTTGTTCTACTATGTAATCATAAGACCCCTCATGTTGAAAAAAATCATTACAAAGTATTGTGATGTTTGGATTACTTCTAAATTTTTCATTTAGTATTGCAACTGCTTTGGGAGCAATGTCTATCACTGTAATATTGGTAAATCCAATTGAAAGTAAAAATTCAGCTTCATGCCCACTTCCACATCCAGGTATTAAAATAGCTGCATTTTTTTGTGAGAAATCAGAAAAATAGGTTGTAAAAGCAGGAGCAGGAGCACCTATGTCCCAGCCTGTTTGACCCGTTTCCCATCGACTGTTCCAGAAATCTTTTGAAGCATCCTGCATTAGTTCAAAATTTCAATTTTATTTCTTCCTAATTTGACGGTGCCATGGTCTTCCAATTGTTTAAGTAATCGAGATACAACTACGCGCGCAGTTCCTAATTCATTGGCAAGTTGTTCGTGTGTAATTGCTACAACCGATTCTCCATTCAATGCTCTTTTTTTATGAAGTAAGTCTAATAAGCGCTCATCTACTTTTTTAAACGCTATTGCATTGATGATGTCTAACAATTCTTCGAATCGTTTGTGATACATTTTAAAAATGTAATCTAACCATTGTGGAAATTCTTTTATGAGTCCGTGCACGTTTTCGATTGGTAAAAAAAGAATTTCAGCATCTTCTTCTACTTCGGCTTTTACCTTACTTGTATCTTGATGCATTCCACCTAACAAAGACATGATACAACTTTCTCCAGCTTTGATGTAATAAAGTAAAATTTCACGACCATCTTCTTCGGTTCGAATGACGCGAATACTTCCTTTAACAATGATAGGTATGGAACGAATGTATGCGTTTTCGTTCAAGATGATTTCACCAGATGCATAATTATTAACCATTCCTAACTCATACAACTTCTCAGTTAATGCAGGAACGGCTTTAAATTCGAGTACTTCATTTAAATTGGTCATAAGGCAAATGTAATTGAATTTTCAAAAGTAATAATTGGTTTAAACTTGCTTTCGAATTAAAATTTATTAACAAAACTACTTCTTAAACTAGACTTAACTTTTTTACATTTGATTAAAATTAATTATTCAAAATTATGAGAACAAATCACGAAATTGATTATTTCATTCATGGGGAAGAAATGCAATGCGTAGAAATTGAATTAGATCCACAAGAAACGGTAATTGCTGAATCTGGATCCTTCATGTACATGGATGATGGTATTCAAATGGAGACGATTTTTGGAGACGGCTCAACTCAAAATAATGGTGGATTTTTCAATAAAATTTTAGGTGCTGGTAAACGTTTATTGACTGGTGAAAGTTTATTCATGACAGCCTTTACTCATACTGGTTATGGTAAAGCAAAAGTTGCGTTTGCCTCACCTTATCCCGGTAAAATTATTCCTTTGGATTTATTTCGTCTAGGGGGTAAAATCATTTGTCAAAAAGATGCATTCTTATGTGCGGCAAAAGGAGCTTCTGTAGGAATTGAGTTTCAACGTAAATTAGGTACAGGACTTTTTGGTGGTGAAGGTTTTATTATGCAAAAAATTGAAGGTGATGGAATGGCTTTTTGTCACGCTGGAGGTCACATTATGCACAGAACGTTGCGTCCTGGTGAAACTTTAAGGGTAGATACAGGTTGTATTGTAGCCTACACACAAACAATCGATTACGATATTCAATTTGTTGGAGGAATTAAAAACACTTTATTTGGTGGTGAAGGTGTCTTTTTCGCTACACTAAGAGGACCAGGAGAGGTGTGGCTGCAAACATTACCAATTTCTAGATTGGCTTCGCGTGTATTGTCTTATGGTTCTCCTGGTGGTCGAAAAGAAGAGGGTGGAATTTTAGGAAGTTTTGGAAATTTGATCGATGGGGATGGTTTTTAACCTCATTTTTTTAAAAGAAATTAACACGAGTTATTGTATAAGTATCTGCGATGCACTTTAAGTATATCGCAGATCTTAGTTAATTTCGTCAGCTAATAGCAGCTAGATGAAATCGTTTTTAATTGTATTGTTCCATAAAATCAGGGAGTTTTTCCAGAAAAGGGCGTATATCTTTAAAAATAAATATGTACTCACTTTTTTTGTTTTTACTTTTTATTCTTTGTTTTTGGATGAGGTCGATATTTTTGATATCATTTCAAGAAAACGTACCTTATCAAAAATCGAAGAAGATATCGTTGATAAAGAACAAAAGTTGTATAAGGTTAAATATACATTACGTAGATTGCATCATACCAGTGAATTAGAAAGGTATGCGCGAGAACATAAGTTGTTTAAAAAGGAAAACGAAGATATTTTTATCATCACTTATAAATAGCAGTTTTCAATAAGACCGTTTCAAAACCCTTAACTTCTATTCATCTAACTTATAAGGGTAGCATAAAAATAAATCTCCTGATTGGTCATAGAAAGTATCGTTCGAAATATTTGTGATGACTACACCTGGAAAATAGTAAAGTGCTATTTGTAAAAAATTAAACCCACAACGACCCATTCGCATGGCTCCTTCTTGACAAAGTCCCACACCGTGCCCGTATCCTCTTCCTCGAATTACAACTTCATTTCCATCAATATAATTATTGAAAAAGGTCGATTTAAGTTTGAATTCTTGTCGAATATCTCTTAATGGAATTTTTAGTTTTGGTGATTGATAAAAAGCCATTCTTTCAGGTTGATTGAAAGTGTAGAGTAAAGGACCATAAATTGTATCTGTAATTGGATAATTGTATTTTTTCACAAGGAAGTCAGACCATTTTTGTTTTTGGATGCGTTTCTCCCACGTGGCTTGTTTTGTGTACAAACAAAAAGTATCTTTAAAAGAATTGAGGTAGGGCACTTGAGCACCCCAAACATATTTTGGATCGCTTGTTTGTCCGCCACAGTTTGCATGAAAAAAAGCATCCACATAATCACCTTTTTCATCTTTCATTACAATGTTCTCTGTTTCTTTAACTGCTTTGTCAATTTCTTTGGAGTAGCGAACCATAGAATGATACGCTTGACAATGCACTCTATCACACAATTCATAGCCATCTTTCAAATGTTTCTTTTTGTATTTTAAGGCATAGGTGCGACTCATTAATGCTTGAACTTTATAGTATTCCAAATGCTTTCCAGCCCCGCCTTCTGATTCTACTACCCCTGAAACATAGTTATTCATGTCCACATTATTGATGATAACAAGTCCTTTGGCAGAAGTTTTCACTTCAATGTCGTTCCTATATTTACGTTGTTTAGCGATTGGTTCACTAGGGGTAATTGCGAGAGATGAATTAAATTTTGTTTCAATCAATCGGATAGATTTAAAAACTCCTTTATTTTCAACACCAATTTTTAGTTCGATTTGTTTGTCTGATATAAATTTTACTTCAACGAATTCATCTTGAAGGATAGCCCCGAAGTCCGTTGAATCTCCAAAAACTGAATAACTTCCTTCATTATAAGCAAAATTTATTTTTTTAGTAATGATATCTGTAAAAATACCTACTTTCATTTGCTGACTATAGGCTGTCAATGAAAGTAAACTATAAAGTAAGTAAATTACTGATTTTTTCACTTTACAAATTTAATGAATTCTTAGGAGTTTTTTATTGATTGAAATAGATGATGAGCAACTTCAGTACTAGCGCTACCATTTCCAAGCATGTTGGTCAGTTCCTTATAATCATTGATTTGTTGCGCTCTTTTTCTTCCTCCCTGTAAAATTTCTTTTAATTCTTTGTTGACTTTTTCAGGAGTGCATTCGTGTTGGATTAATTCTGGAACTACTTCCTTATCAAAAATTAGATTGACCAAAGAAATATATTTAATCTTGATTAAACGTTTAGCAATAGCATATGAAATAGGAGATGCGATGTAGCAAACGACTTGTGGAACATGAAATAGAGCGGTTTCGAGCGTCGCAGTTCCTGATGTCACAAGTGCTGCTTCTGCATGTTCTAAAACGGAATAGGTGGCACCAAAAAGCACCTTGGCTTCTCTTCCTTTTAGATAAGGAGCATAGAACGAAGTATCAAACGAAGGAGCACCTGCTATAATAAGTTGATAATTTTGAAATTGCTTTGTAGCTTCCAACATTACAGGAAGTTTGGTGCGAATTTCTTGTTTTCTACTTCCCGGTAGTAGCGCTATGATTGGACGTTCACTTAATTCATATTTTGTATGAAAATTTTCAGCTATCTGATTTGATTTATAATGATTGATAGCATCAATTAAAGGATTTCCAACATAAGTTACATTGTACTCATATTCTTTAAAGAAAGCTGTTTCAAAAGGAAATATAGTGTACAATTTATCAACGTACTTTTTTATTTGAAAGACACGTGATTTTTTCCAAGCCCAAACTTTCGGTGAAATGTAGTAATGAACTTGAAATCCTTGTAATTTGGCCCATTTTGCGATTCTTAAATTAAATCCAGGGTAATCTACTAACACTACGATGTCAGGTTGAAATTGTAAAATATCTTTTTTGCATGTAGAAAAATTCCCGAGAATTTCTGGTAGATGGGTAATTACTTCTGCAAATCCCATGAATGCCAACTCTTTATAATGTTTTATTGGAGGGATGTTGATTACTTCTTGCATTAAGTCACCTCCCCAGTAACGCACTTCAGTAGTGTTGGATTGTTGTTTGAGTGCGCGCAAAAGATTCGAAGCATGAAGGTCACCAGAAGCTTCTCCTGCAATAATGTAAATTTTCATCGCATATAATTGATATAAATCACATAGGGAATAAACAAAGCCGAAGATAAAATAATGCCCATAGAAAAATTATAGTTTCTCTTATTCAAAAAGATATAAAACCAAATTAGATTTGGGATTACTGCCAATGAAAGTGCTTTAGAGCGGAAAACCTCATTGTAGAAAAGCATCTCCCAGTAATTTGTAAAACCTAAAAAACTGCGGGTATCAATTAAAGGATAAATTAAACAAACCAAAGGAGTACTTAAGAATACTGAGACAATTCCAGTAATTAATCCGTACGTATGAAACCGGTTCCAATAGCGTAAATTCATAGTATAAATTTTTTATAGATTCCAATTTTTCATTTTTTCTAAAGCTTGGTATGCAGTCATATCAAATTGAGTTGGCACAATCGTTGCATATCCTTGTTCTATTGCCCATAAATCGGTTCCTTCATCGTTATTTTCAGACCCAAATGAGCCTGTTAGCCAATAATAAGGATTTCCAAATTGATCCAATCGTTTGTCAAATTTATCTGCCCAAAACGCATAAGCTTGGTGGCAAAATTGAATTCCTTTGTATTTTTCATCTCCTTTTTTGGGGATATTCACATTCAAACAAACGCCAACGGGTAATGAATCTGTGAGAATTTTTTGAACGACCTTTTCAACAATTTCTTGCGCTTCAGAAAAATCCGCGTCTGAATTGAAGTCGCACAATGAAAATCCGATGGAAGGAATCTGTTCCATTGCCCCCTCAATTGCAGCAGACATTGTGCCAGAATACAAAACATTCGTACTTGTGTTTGCACCATGATTGATGCCCGATACCAATAAATCTGGTTTTCGATGCATCACTTCATAAATCGCAAGTTTTACACAATCAACAGGTGTACCGGAACACGTATATGCTTGTATTCCTTCGAAAAGAGAGGAAGGATGCAGTCTAAGTACATTATTCACAGTGATTGCATGCCCCATACCTGATTGTGGTTTATCTGGAGCTACCACGACAACTTCGCCAAATTTAGATACCACTTCTACCAAAGCTTTGATACCTTGGGAAAAAATACCGTCGTCATTTACAACTAAAATAAGTGGTTTCATGTGATTTATAAATTATAAAATAGTTTAATTCTACTATAAAAAGTACCTGAGAAGAATTCAAATTCAAATCAACAGTATAACAAAAATACACTTTTCTTAAGTCATAGAATCCCTTTCTTAAAAAAACCATTTCAACGAATTTCAATCAATCGATTTTGCTAACTTTGTTAGCTTATGAATGAAACACTGGGCAAGGAATACAAATTATGTAGTAAGAAGATTATCACCGCGATTTTTGAGAATAAACAGCGGGTGAAACAATTTCCTCTTGTTGCCATGTTTCAAATTACGGAATTACCAAGTAACACACCTTTTCAAATTGTTTTTTCAGCACCCAAAAGAACATTTAGAAAAGCACATGATCGAAATAGAATCAAGCGATTATGTAAGGAAACTGTTCGTAAGAATAAGTTTATTCTTGAAGAATATTTAAATCAAGCACAATTGCAATTAGCGCTCTTTTTGGTCTATTCTCATTCTGAAGAGTTATCCTACGAAGTTATTTATAAAAAGAATAAACAATTATTTGAGCAAATTGTCGTTGAATTAAAAAAACACCATTCATCTTTAATCACAAATACACATGAAACAAGTCATTAATTTAGTTTTAACAGCATTTCTATTTTGTTTTGTTAGCAGCTCTATAAACGCCCAATCCAATGGCTTTGAGTTGATCAAAGGTTTGGAGTTGATGGATTTGATCTATCAACAGTTAGAAACACATTATGTGGATGAACCAAAACCAGGTAAATTATCAAAAGTTGCCATCGATGCAATGTTGAAGGAGCTGGATCCGTATACGGTGTATTACCACGAAGCTAACATGGAAGATTATAAATTAATCACAACTGGTCAGTACGGGGGTATCGGTGCATTGATTAAAAAATCAGGTGATTATATTTATATTTCTGAACCTTACGAAGGTAATCCAGCTCAAAAATCAGGGTTAAGAGCAGGCGATAAAA
>CALPOI020000077.1 GCA_943325145.2 Candidatus Planktophila lacus
AAACAAAAGCATAAGTGATGATAAAAAGTTTGCAAAACTAGCAGTAAATCAAAACCCAGAATCTTTGCGGTTTTTATCTTCGAAGTATAAACAAGATTTTGAATTTGTTTCAAAAGCTATGAAAATTAATAGTAAAGCATATTTTTATTCGGATTCATCGTTACAGAATTTGCCTGAATTTTTCTCGAAAATAGAAGATGATATATTTTTAATCACCCCACAACACTACTATCCTGAAGTATTAAAAAAAAATAGATTATTTGCAAAACATGTATTTAATAAGGTTCAATCGTGTGTTTGGTTTAAGTTTTTTGACTCCACAGTTATCAATGATGTTATGTTACTTACTATACTTGTAAAAAAAGATAGAAATATGTTAAAATGTATATTTGAATCTGATTTAATTGACAAAGGATTGGCTCGCTATATGCTGCTCAATTATAGTGTAATTGACAAAAAGTAGTTGAAGACTTCTTATCCTTTTGATTAATCTTAATAATCACTATGTATGTATTCATAAAGATCCTCTATGTTATAAAAAGATTCATTAAAGGTGTAAACAGATCCATCTTCCAAAATTTTATTTAAAGGGCTTGAAATATGCCATGAAGATAATTCACTTCCCCAATAATCAAAAACATAAATTTTATTTTCTTCTTTTCCAACATAGAAGCAAGCATCACTAAATAAATTAACACTCAAATCGGTTAAAAACGTTCCTGTTTTGGTATCTTTTATGGAAATAGTTGGATTTTTATTGTAAATCGAATTTCTCATAGATAACTCTAATATATATTCTCCAGAGGGCGTTAGATTAGCATATTTAATACTTTCACGAGATTCTCCGATTGTTAATGTCGACTTATATTTTTCTGTCTCATAAATACTTAGATTATTTCTCGGAACATAATGCCATCCATATCCAACCATATACTTTCCATTTTTACTAAAATTTAAACCATAAGGTATTTCATTATGCTCAATTGAATCTATCATCTTACCTGTTTCAATTGACCATATTTGATATTTGTCATATTTACCATTTGGAATTAAGACTAATTGATTTTTCACATCGTTAACTCCTATCGAATTTGCCCAAATAAAAACATTCGTATCAAACTTAACAGATCTAGCTGCTAAATCTAAAACCCGAATGGTTCCATTCCTTAGCTGATATGAAATGTACTTCAAATTTTGACTTACGGACAAATTATGAATTGAAGAATTTTCAGTAATTGTTTCTATAACTTTACCTGAATTTAAATCTGCTATATAGAAGAAATTTTTGATTTTAACATGTGAATTAATGACAGCAATCTTTTTGTCAAAATCAAGTAATACCGCGCAAGAATCGTTGGTTTTGATTTTTTCAATGTTTACCTTACTTGTTTTATTTAAGCACCAAAGTCTTATAAAATTCTCTTCATCAAAAGCAGCACCTGAATGACTCCCTCCTTTTATATTTGAGAAAGATAGAAAAAGATCTTTTGTTGGACTAATTTCAATTGTTGATGTATTATTTGAATATACTTTATGATTGTTTAAAGGTTGAATTTCCTCTTCATTATTCAAAATATCCCATGAGTAAATTTCATTATCATAACATAAACTTATCAATTTACTTTCATTGATTGACAATACTTTTATTGTTGCTTTGTGTGATTTTAATTCATTTAATAAAGAAAAAGATTTTAAATCATATAGATAAATGGTACCATCATACCCACCTAAAATTAAACGATCTGTTTTTTCATTTACTGCTATTGCAAAAATATTTTGCGGAGTTTTGAGCGTTTTGAATGGAGCACTTTGTCCAACCTTCCAAAATTGACATGTTGAATCTGAGCGAGATATTACAAAAGCGTTTTGCTGTGGAAGGGCTACTAAATCATAATAATCGCTTTCTTCCCGATGAAGAGTAAATATACTACTGTCTTTTTTAATATTGTAAGAAGATATAAAACTGGAATCTTTATCTTGAACCTTACAAATAAAAATAGAATCGTTAATAAAAGCAACTTTTTGAACATCTTGCCAATAAAAATCAAATTTTTGAATATACTTTCTTTCGATTAAATCCCAATAAACCACTTCATTATCGCTTGCTGTTAAGAACTTATTCCCGGATTGATTTAAAGCAATTGAATAAATAGTACGTCCACCATCACCATATTCAGCTGAACGATCATCTTCAAACAAAATTTCCTTAGTATTTTGTTTAAAAATAGCTTCATATTTACCCGTATTAATGTTCCAAAGAAATGTTTTGTTTTGTTCATCACCTGCTAAAAACATACTGTCACCAGGTAAAAGTTTCAAGGATAAAACTTTTCTGTGATCAAATTGTTTACTGTAAAACCCACCTTGATTCCTATGATATAGTTGACTTAAAAGAGAAATATTATGTTTGTTTTCATCCAATAAAATTGATTTTTCTGCTAATCGCAACGATTTTGTTGGATCATTTTTTTCATACAAATAACTTAACATTGAATATTTTACACTTTCAGCTTCTCGTTTTAGTTGATTGTTTATTTTCATATTTTTGGAATAAGCACTTTTCTCTCGTGATAATAATTCTTTTTGAGATTTTATCAATAAATCCTTAATGTTTGAATTGGTTCTTGGTGATGAACATTCATTTAACGCTTTATTAAAAAAAACACAAGCAACTTTGAAATTCTTTTTGTTAAATGCTTTTAGCCCCTCACTATAATTTTTATCAAAACAGGCATAATCCTGTCCAAAAGAAAAACTAGAAGTAAACAATAACATGAACAGAAAATATTTCAACATAGTAATATCATTAAAAATTAATATTTTAGGAGCCTAAAATTACTATATTTTTAAACATGAAAATCCAAATTATACTATCCTTTTATTTTCTTTTACTCATTTCTAATTTGTATTCCCAACTAGATTCGATTTTAAATTTTCAATTAAAAATTCCATCTGAAAATGAAATTCAATCCAAGCTCAATATATGGGGTACTTATTATTACATTCATACTTTTGAAAGTTCTGGTACAATCCCATTGTTATTAAAAGAAGGTGTTGAAAGTGGCTTGTATGCTGACACATGTGATTTTTGTATAGCATCATTAGAAGGTACAGTTATGATAAGAGATAAAAAAAGTAAAACATATGTTTTAAATTATTCATCTACGTCCTCAAAAAATCAAATTGATTGTAATAAATGTAATAAACTTAAAAATAGTAGTTTAGATACAAAAAGATTAGGGAGTGTAGTCTGGGAATTTACGGAAGGTTTTGGAAAAGGAATTGAAAATTTCAATCTAGTGCCTTTCAGAACAATTGCAGTTGACAATCAATTTATTCCATACGGAAGCATCGTTTTTATCCCTAAAATCAAAGGATTGATTTTTACAGACGATTCAAATCAAAAGTACACTCATGATGGTTATTTTTTTGCAGGAGATACTGGAAGTGCAATTAAAGAAAATCATTTTGATTTTTTTATCGGTTTAAAAAAAGAAAATCCTTTTTCAACTATTATTACATCAAATAAAAATGATTTGATGGAAATCTACATAATCAACAATCCAAGAATACGTGAAGATTTTCTTAAAATGGTAAATTAATTTTTATTAATTGTTAGGTTTTTAATTTATTGACTTTAAAATTAAAGTCATTCTTAATGTTTCTATTGGCTTTTTGACAAGTCATTGCTTTAGCTTTTCTAATTTGGTGTCAAAGTATTTCATTTCATTTTTTTGATACTTTTCTTAATTTGTAATTTAGGTTATTACATTTAATTAGTGATATACTTATTAATTATATATTTTATAATTAGTTGTGTTTTTTTGTTGATTGTTTATATAACCAAAGACAATGATTATTAATCACACTAGAGTGTATTATTAATGCGTTTTTTCGAGGCCATTTCAAGCAATAAATTATCCACAATATTTGCTTGCTACCACTTTTTACCACTGCTATTATTTCCAATTAAATATCTGTTTATCAGTATTTTTATAAATTAATGTAACTTAATATCATAAGTTTGCGTAAGAAGTTATCAACATTATGTCTATTAGTGGTAAAAAGTGGATTTATTTCTTGTAATTTTACCCATTATTAATTGTTATGGCTGGTTTAGTAGGAGAATATGAAGTAAGATTAGATGGCAAAGGCCGTTTCTTATTTCCTGCGTCATTGCGTAAGCAATTGGCTCCTGCTGCCCAAGAAAAATTTATGTTGAACAAAGGTTTTGAGGACTGTTTGACACTTTATCCGATGAATGAATGGGATCGTTTAAGTGAAAAATTGTCTAAAATGAATTTGTTTAAACCAAAAAACAGAATGTTCTATCGTTTATTTCACCAAGGTGCAAAATCAATTGCATTGGACGGTGTTGGTAGGGTGTTGATTCCTACAATGTTGATGGAACGTGTTGGTTTAGACAAAGACGTGATGCTCATTGCCTATAATGATCGCATAGAGATTTGGGATAAAACCAAGTACTTTGAGTTAATCGAAGGAAACATGGCAGACTTTGCTGATTTAGCAGAGGAAGTAATGGGTGATTTAGATGGAGACGAATAATACAATACGCTATCATATACCAGTAATGTTAAATGAATGCTTGGAAGGATTGGATGTCCGTCCTGATGGCATTTACATTGATGTTACCTTTGGTGGGGGAGGACATTCCCGCGCAATTTTCTCAAAATTATCTTCTGAAGGTAAGTTAATTGCGTTTGATCAAGATCCTGATGCACTGGCAAATGCTTGGGAAGCTGAAAATTTTCAGTTGATTCCTTCCAATTTTGCCTTTCTAAAAAACTACTTGCGTTCTTTAGGAATCGAGAAAGTAGATGGTATTTTAGCGGATCTAGGAGTGTCATCGCATCAGTTTGATGAAGGAAAGCGCGGTTTTTCAATTCGTACGAATGATCCATTGGATATGCGAATGAATCAAAACGGTGCTTTTTCAGCGATGAATGTGGTGAATGAATACGAAGAAGAACAGTTAATTAAAATTTTACGTAAATACGGTGAGGTTACTTCCCCAGGGAAAGTAGCAGGCACAATCTGTAGAGGACGACAAGCAACTCCAATTAAAACTACTGGAGAATTAATTGCTGTATTACAGCCTATCGCACCAAAGTTTAAAGAGCACAAATTTTTCGCCCAAGTTTTTCAGGCTATTCGCATGGAAGTAAACAATGAGTTGGATGTATTAGAGAAGTTTTTATTGCAAACAGCAGAGGTGTTAAAACCAGGAGGTAGATTGGTGGTGATGTCTTACCATTCATTAGAAGACAGATTGGTGAAAAATTACATGAAACGTGGAAATTTGGACGGTTCAATAGAGAAAGATTTTTTTGGAAACATATTAAAACCTTTTTCGGATGTTACTAGAAAACCGATTAGTCCATCTGAAGAGGAAATGGAGTTGAATTCGCGAGCAAGAAGTGCGAAATTAAGAATAGCTGAAAGGACAAATGGAAAATGAATACATACGTCCTGAAGATGTAATCACTCCTATAAGTGAAACTACAGGAAAGACTAAAAAGAAGAAGAAAAAGAAGAAAAATGTAGAATCAGGTTTTAGCTTGATTCAACTCTTAAATGGTGAATTTTTAATCAAGGATTTTGTAATTAAGAACTTAGCCTATGTCTTTTTTATTTTTTTCATGTTTATTTTCCTGATTGCTAAGGGGTATTATGCAAAAGATTTAATTAAAAGAACTGAGAAAGCACAAGAAAAATTAAATGCTAAATCTGCTGATTACGTTGACTCGAAAGCGCGTTTAGAGATGCGTACACGAAGAAACGAATTAGTGAATAAATTAAAAAATGTGGGATTGTATGAAACTACAAAGCCTGCAAAAGTAATTAGAGTAAAAAGAAACCAACAAGATTGACAGATAAAGATAAAATAGTACTACGTTCCTATTTGGTTTTTGGCGCATTTGTAGTGGGTATGATTGCTGTATTGGTTAAAACTTTTTTAATTCAAATTAATGGCCCAAGTGCTGCTATTATTTCAAATGACAGCGTTTCTTCTAAAGAAATACCAACTAGAATCGTAGAAAAATCTCCTCACATGGGGAATATTTTGGATTGTAATAATACTACTTTGCTAACTACTGTATCTTTCTATGATATTTTCATGGATCCTACAGCTGCTTCAGACAAAGAATTTAAATCCAAATATGTTAAGTTGGGCGAAAAATTATTTAAGCTATTTCCTAAATCATTTCAATCGTCAAGAGAATATTCAAATTATATTAAGAATCAAAGAGAAGATACAATTCGTTATTTGATTATTAAAAGGAAGGTTACAAATGAACAAAGAAACCTTATTAGAAAGTTTCCAATCTTTGAAAATGGAAGAAATAAAGGGGGGCTTATTGAGGTTGAAACGACACGTCGTAAAAGGCCATTTGGTGATTTGTTACAACGTACACTTGGATTTTATGAAAAAAATGAAAAATCAGGGAAGGAATTTCGAGTAGGCATTGAAGGTGTATTTTATGAATATTTGTCTGGTCAACCAGGTATAGAGTTAGAACAAAAATTGGCAACAGGATGGAAAAAAACAGGTAAAGTTTTAAGAACAGGTATTGCAGGTGCAGATGTAATTTGTACAATTGATAAAGAGATTCAAGAAGTTGCTCAAAACGAATTACACAATCAGCTAAAAAGTAAAAAAGCAATCAGTGGTAGCGTAATTGTCATGGATGTTAAAACTGGTTTTGTAAAAGCAATTGCAAACTTAACATTAAATGAAGATCATAGTTACAGTGAAACTTTCAATCAAGCAATCGGTACTAAAGAAGTGCCAGGATCAACTTTTAAATTAGCATCATTGATGGCAGGTTTGGAGGACGGAAAATTTGAAATTACCGATTCAGTTCAATGTGCTAGTAGTTATAGTTATTTTGGAAAAAAATTGAATGAAGCAAAAAGTCATAATTATGGTAGAATTACTATTCAACAGGCGTTTGAAAAATCTTCGAATGTTATTTCCAAAATAATATATAAGGCATATAAAGATGAGCCTCAAGAATTTTTAAAACGTTTGGATGATTTTGGATTGACTGAACCGTTGGGAATCGATCTTAGAGGTGAGCCAAGACCTACTGTGACTCGTCCTGGAACAAAAAATTGGTCGGCAATTTCATTACCATGGATGGCTGTTGGTTATGAGTTTCAACAAACACCTTTGCAAACTTTGGCTTTTTACAATGCGGTTGCCAATGATGGAAAATTAGTTCGTCCCCAGTTTGTCAAGGAAATTCGCAGAGGTGTTGAGGTTGTTAAAACATTTCAACCAGTAGTACTTCGTCAGAAAATTTGTTCTAAAAAAACGTTGGAAATATTGCAAGAATGTTTAAAAGGTGTTATGAAAAATGGCACTGGTAAAAAATTGACGTCCTCTTATTTCGAAATTGCAGGTAAAACAGGTACTGCACAAGTATTGAATAATAAATATAAATCCAATGTTAAAGGTCAACGAATTTTTATGGCCTCATTCGTCGGGTATTTTCCTGCAAAAAAGCCTTTGTATTCATGTATTGTTTCTGTAGAAGCACTGGGTGAAAACGTATACGGTTCTGAAATGTCAGGTACAGTTTTTTCAGCGATTGCCAATAAAGTGTATGCTTCAAGGTTAAAATACCATGCTGCTATTAATGAATACAAAAAGAAGAAAAAAGAAATTCCAGTATCGAAAGATGGTTATTCAAATGATTTACTAAGGTCTTTTAAGTATTTAAGTTTGCCAATAGTTCAAAAATCAAGCAATCAATGGGTAAAAACAACTGTTAAATCTGGTCGAGTAGAAATTTCAGAACGTAAAAATTCAAGAAATGTAATTCCAAATGTCGTGGGTATGGTAGCAAAAGATGCTGTTTATCTAATTGAAAATTGTGGAATGAATGTAAGATTGAATGGATTTGGTAAAGTTGTGAAACAATCTCAAACTCCAGGTAAGCCAATTTACCGTGGTGGTTTGGTAGAGCTAACATTAGAAGAATGAGAATTAAAGATATTATAGCTGACTGTTCGGTGAAGAACGTTTCTGGAGATCTTGCTTTAGAAGTGAATGCAATTGTGTTTGATTCAAGAAAAGCAATTGAAGGAACAGTTTTTGTCTCGATTAAAGGAACTCAATCAGATGGCCATCAATACATTTCAAATGTTATTCAACAAGGGTGTAAAATCATAGTAGTTCAGGAAGATTTTACTATCGAAGCAGAGGGGGTAACGGTGATTGGAGTAGCAGACACATCACTAGAATTAGGTAGAATGGCGGCTTCATTTTATAATCACCCATCAAAAGAAATTAAATTAGTTGGAATAACAGGAACAAATGGTAAAACTACTTGCGTTACATTGTTGCATAAGTTATTCTCGAAATTAGGTTATAAAACAGGATTGCTTTCTACTGTAGTCAATAAAATTGGCGACAAAGAAATTCCATCAACACATACCACACCAGATCCAGTTGTATTGAACAGTTTACTTGCTGATATGGTAGAAGAGGGATGTGAGTATTGTTTTATGGAAGTGAGTTCGCATGCAGTTGTTCAACATCGAATTGCAGGATTGAAATTTACTGGCGCGGTGTTTACAAATATCACTCATGATCATTTAGATTATCACGGAACTTTTAAAGAATACATTAAAGCTAAAAAACAATTTTTTGACCATTTATCAAACGATGCATTTGCACTCGTAAATGTTGACGATAAAAATGGTCAAATTATGGTTCAAAATTCTTCAGCTACAATTACAACCTATGGATTAAAAACACCTTGTGATTTTAAAGCTAAAATTCTTGAAAATCAATTTTCAGGATTGGTTTTATCTATTGATAATCAAGAAGTATGGACGCGATTGATCGGTAGTTTTAATGCTTACAATTTGTTGGTAGTTTACGGAGTAGCAAGTTTATTGGGGCAAGACAAATTACAAGTATTGACATTTATTAGTGAATTAGAGTCGGTGACAGGCCGTTTTCAGTATGTTAGAAGCAATTCAGGAATCACTGCAATCGTAGATTATGCACATACGCCAGATGCTTTAGAAAATGTATTGTCGACCATTGGAGCAATTCGCACAAAAAATGAAACAGTATTTACGATTGTAGGATGTGGTGGGGACAGAGACAAAGCAAAAAGACCTAAAATGGCTGCCATTGCGTGTCAAATGAGTGATAGAGTAATAATTACTTCAGACAATCCAAGGTCTGAAAACCCTGATGCTATTATTGCGGAAATGATGGAAGGAGTGGAAGGTCAATTTTACAATAAAACATTGACAATCACGGATCGTGAACAAGCGATTAAGTCAGCATGTTTGATGGCACAACCGAATGATATTGTTTTAATTGCAGGAAAAGGTCATGAAACCTATCAAGAAATACAAGGGGTAAAACATCA
>CALPOI020000078.1 GCA_943325145.2 Candidatus Planktophila lacus
GTAACTCAATTTGCTAAGGGAATCGTTCTGAAATTGAGAACTCAAAAAGAATGGAAAAAAAACAAATAGGGTAAAAAGAAAATGAATTATTTTGCTCATAGTTCAAGTTTAGTATCTAAAGAAGATTTAGATCTTATGTATTAAAACTGAAAATAAATAAATGGTTGAACAGTAGCAGACTGAGACTGAATAATCATTTGAATGATAACAATTAATACTACTACTTTAAATACGAAATTCATTTTTGAGAATAAATTTATTCCACTCATTTTAACACTCGAAGGTAAAAGTGTCATTCCATACCCAACAAAAAGTGCAACGATTAAATAAGGATTGGTTGCAACTAATTCAGGTAAAATTCTCCAATTTGTTGAAGTGAAAATCCCCTTATAAACAATCATTGCATCGGTCATCGTATTTGCTCTAAATGGTACCCATAACAAAGCAGCTAAAGAAAAAGTTACCAACCATGAAACAATCTTAACACCTTTAAAATTGAAAGAGTTCTTCGTCCATTTAACAAATAATTTATGAAAAATCAATAAGAACCCATGAGACGCTCCCCAAAAAACAAACTTCCAATCTGCTCCATGCCAAAAACCACCTATTAACATTGTAACTAATAAAAACAACAGCTGCAAAAGAAGCCCTCTTCGATTTCCTCCTAACGGGATATAGATATAATCTCTCAACCACGAACTTAAAGAGATGTGCCATTTTCTCCAAAATTGTGTAATATTGAATGATTTATATGGAGAATCAAAATTTAAACACAAGCGATACCCTAATAATAATGCAATACCGATTGCCATATCCGTATACCCACTGAAATCACAAAATATTTGCAAAGTGTAGCAAAGTGTAGCTACTAACTGTTCCATTCCAGTAAATCCATCTGGTGCTGAAAAAACAATATCAGAATATTGAGCGACATAATCAGCTATTATTGCTTTTTTTACTAACCCCTTGATAATAAAGAATAGCCCTTCATTTATATTCTCTTTTGTTATTGATAAAGAAGACTTTAATTGTGGAATAAAATCTTTTGCACGTACAATCGGTCCAGCTACAAGATGTGGGAAAAACAACATATACATCAAGTACTTAACAAATGGAGGACGTTGTATCTTCCCTTGATAAATATCAACCATATAACTAATTGACTGAAAAGTGTAAAATGAAATTCCGATTGGTAAAATTAATGAAGAAGGTGTAAATCCATCTTTTCCAAAAAGAGCAAATGTATTTTCTAGAAAAAAATTACGGTATTTAAAATACATTAAAAATGAAATCGAAAACAGAATCCCAATTGATAAGATCCATTTACCAATTTTCTTTGAAGATTTTTCAATTAGAAATGAAAATAAATAATCCGCACTGATTGTTAAACCCAAGAGAATAATAAAAATCCCACTCGCTTTGTAATAAAAATAACAACTGAACAGAATCAGTAGAAAATGTCTTAACTTTTCTTTTTGCAAAAAAAGTGCATAAACCAACAAAAAAATAGCAAACAATAAAAGAAAAAAACCTTGATGAAACAACAACGGTTGATCTTGTTGATGCAAAAATAACTTACCTATTTTACTCCAATCAAACATACATAACAATTAAAACCTTGGTAATTTCATCATAATTACTGGACCATAAGGAACAAATTTCCCTTTATATTTTCTAGAAAAATCAATCTGCCCGTTTAGTGTTATTTTTCGAGCAATTGAATCAAACCAAATTTTAGATGCTGCAAAAGAAGGGTGTCGTTTATCCTTCATTCGCTCGTAATCATAAATGTGAGATGGAAAAAAATTCGGACTAAATTCCTGCTCCATAACATTAGTAATTCCATTATCTTTCACCCAAGCAGCAGGGCCAATGTAAAAATACTTAACATTATATTTTTCGAACTTTGCTTTAATCGTTTTCATGTATTTACGACGACGCTCTAAATCGAAAGCGAAAATTTCATTCAAACCTAACGCCATTAATACGACTGTTGGTTTAACTTTATTGATGTAATAATCAAGTGTATCTGTTATCGCCCAATGTCTTGTGTGTGAGCCATACCAAATAACAGAAGTAACTAGTTTGTGTCCATTTGCTAAACAATACTCATGTGCTGGTTTAAATAAACCATCTAATTCTGAATCACCTACAAACAATACACGCTCACCTTTACAAGTATCGCAGATTGGTTCTGCATTGTATTTAAAAGTAGGTTTCCCTGAATTCGAATCTATAAATACTCTTTTAAAATTGGTTGAATTCGTTGTAGGAATTTTAATTGAATCCTTTAAAAGAGGTACTGTATCCAATTCATTTAACTTAGTAGAATCAGATATAACTGTAATATGTTTTCTTTGTTTTTTTGATGTAAAAATATCCGCTAATTGAACTTTTTTTATGAAATTTAATCCAGGTAAAGAAATTTTTCCAAAAGAAAAAAATAATATAAAAACAACCAATAAAGCGACTGCTACTTTGAATAAATTGTTCCTAGATTGACTGTCCATTCGATTCGTACGAAAAAGTATTTTTTTTGCAAATATTAAAAATGAATTTCAAAAAAATACTTTGTTTTTAAGGAGTTATAAAAAAACAATAAAAAGTTTTAAACACCGTGATTCAAAAACATGTAATTAACTTGATAACAATTGAATAAATTCATCTTCAGAGATAACTTTCACACCTAATTTTGTTGCTTTATCCAATTTAGATGGTCCCATGTTTTCACCCGCAACCAAATAGGTCGTCTTAACTGAAATAGCACTTACATTTTTACCACCATTTTCTTCAATCAACTCTTTCAATTCTTCACGTGCGAAAGCTTTGAATACACCAGAAACAACAAAGCTCATCCCAGTGAACGTAGAAGAAAATGACTCTGTTTTGATAGCTTCGAACTGGAGGCCTATTTTCTTTAGATTGAAAATTAATTCAATATTTTGTTTATCAGAAAAATAGTTTTTTAATGAAATCGCAATTTTCTCTCCTATTTCATCCACAGCAACTAGTTCTTCATAACTCGCTGTAGCAATAGCATCTATCGAACCAAAATGTTTTGCAAGTTTCTTAGCAACTGTTTCACCAACAAACCGAATACCAATTGCAAACAACACTTTTTCAAAAGGAACATTTAAGGACTCCTTTAATCCTTTTAACAAATTATTTGCTGATTTCTCAGCCATCCTATCTAAATTAATGAGTTGATCAAAAGTTAATTGGTATAAATCTGCAATTGATTTAACAAGTCCAGTTCTATATAAAACTTCAACAGTTTCACTTCCTAAACCATCAATATTCATGGCTTTTCTGCCGATAAAATGCTCTATTTTCCCTTTCAATTGTGGAGGGCATTCTTTTTCATTTGGACAAAAATGCTGAACTTCTCCCTCTTTCTGCATTAACTCGGAATGACATTCTGGGCAATGACTAATAAACTCAACTTTTTTTGAATTATTGCTTCTAAACGAAAGATTTATATCAACAATTTTAGGAATTATTTCTCCTCCTTTTTCAATATATACATGATCATTGTAATGTAAGTCTAATTTCTCAATTTGATCTGCATTGTGAATAGATGCACGCTTAACTGTTGTACCTCCTAATTGAACAGGTGTTAAATTTGCAACAGGTGTCACAGCCCCAGTTCTTCCAACCTGAAAATCAACAGACTCTAAAACAGTTTCAACCCTCTCTGCTTTAAATTTATATGCAATTGCCCATCGAGGAGATTTTGCAGTGAATCCTAATTCAGACTGCGCATCGTATTCATTGACCTTAATTACAATCCCATCGATTTCAAATGGAAGTGTTTTTCGTTGTTCATCCCAATAAGCAATAAACTCCATGATTCCATCAATCGAATCTGTTTTACGAATGTAATTATCTGCTATAGAAGGTACCTTAAACCCCCACTCTTTCGCTCCTAAAACACTATCTATATGACTTTTAAATTGTAAATTATCGCCATAGACTCCATACAAAAAACAATCGAGTCCTCTTTCAGCAACCAATTTTGAATCTTGCAATTTTAAAGTTCCTGAAGCTAAATTTCTTGGATTTGCATAAAGCTGCTCATCGTTCAATTTACGCTCATGGTTCACACGTTCAAACTCCGCAGTAGGATAAAATATTTCACCACGAATTTCGAAATCAACAGGATAACCATTTTTCAAAATTAAAGGTATTGTTTTGATTGTTTTCACATTAGCTGTAACTTCTTCTCCAACAGTACCATCTCCTCTAGTTACTGCAGAATGTAACTTTCCATTTTTATATGCTATGCCAATAGCAACACCGTCGTATTTTAATTCACAGACATACTCAATTTTATGCTCTATACTTTTTTTGATTCTATTTTCCCATTCTACAATTTCACCTCTTGAATAAGTGTTTGATAATGAAAGCATTGGATATTTATGTGCAATGGTCTTAAATTTTTTGGTGATATCGCCACCAACTCGTTTTGTAGGACTAGAATCCAACACCATTTCAGGATGTTTCGTTTCTAATTCTTGAAGTTGTTTCATTAATTGATCAAACTCAAAATCTGATATTTCAGGTGAATTTTCAACATAATACAAATGATTATGACGATGTAGTTCTTTCGAAAGTTGTTCAATGAGTTGGTAAATTGTATTTTCCATAACAGCAATTATTTCAATGCTTTAATCATTCGGTCTTTTCCTTGTAAATCTTTTCTTAATTCTATTGATTTGTACCCAATTTCTTTTAATAATTGAACTACCTCATTTCCAAACGATTCATGGATTTCAAAAAATAACATTCCATCTTTCCGAAGTATTGGAAAAGATTTTATAGAAATCTCCCTATAAAAAATTAAAGGGTCATTATCTGGAACAAATAAAGCTATATGTGGATCAAAATCTACTACATTTTGAGACATTTCAGCACTATCTTTTTGAGGTATATAAGGTGGGTTCGAAACAACTATACCCACTGACTCTACTTCTGCTAAATCATTAACAGATTGATCTAAAATAGAATGCTTTACAAAATCAATCTCACAATCAATTTGTTTTGCGTTTACTATGGCAAGATTTAATGCGCTCTTACTTATATCAGTAGCGATTATTTTTGAAGATGAAAAATGAGTTTTTAACGCGAGGGCTATACATCCTGTACCAGTACATATATCAATAATGATTTCGGGATTTTCACTGAAACTTTGTACCACCCAATCTACTAATTCTTCTGTTTCAGGTCTCGGCACCAACGCATCTTTTGTACATTTAATCTTTAGATCATAAAAATAGGTATGCCCAATAATATGCTGAAAAGGTTCGTTAGCAAGTAACCTTTTTACTATGGAACGAAAATAAAGTAAATCAGACTCCGAAAACTTAACTTCATCAACCAATAATAACTCGGATGCTTCAAGATTTAACCTTTTTTGAATTGCCTCCCTAAAAAAAAATCTAATTTCACTTTCAGAAAAAAGTCCTTCAAGACGTTCTTTCAAATATAATTTTAGCGCTTTTCCAGTATTGGTAGCAACAAACATAACAGATTAACGTTGGTTAAAATAATACGAAAATCCAAATCCTACAGTTAGAAACTGAGTTAATGATTTTGTTGATGTATTGGTGAATCTTGACTCGTTTTTATACCCTAACATGGTTGGATTAAAGGTGTAATTTTGAATGGCATAACCGACTATCCATCTGTAGGATGTTACCTCATCAGCGGTCAAAATAAATGCAATCGTTGATTCAAAAAAGGTCGAGGAATTCACTGGAGGCTTGGAAGAAATCGCTTTATTTAAGTCAGAAACATAATAATGATTAGAATAACCAAATTTCACACCAATATCTGTTCCAAATCGTTCTGTATAGTATTTTTCATATCCCAATTTTCCAAAAACTCCGCCCGTATGTATTCCTCCAGTATTTTTCGGATCTGGAGCAAGTACATGATTGACCCAGAAAAAATTATAATTTACTCCCAATCCAAGAGATATATTATTTTGAAAATTATAGTGATAATAGGGAGAAACATTTATAACTCCTCGCATTAATTCACTAAAAAGATTGTTTTTCATTGAAACTGGCATACCCAATTCAAGACTAAATGTATGTTTTGGTCGCACCATTGCATACACATCCTCCTCCTGGTTTTCCTCTTGAGAATAAACAAAAAAGAAACAATTAGTTATAAAGAATAAAATAGAAATTAAATACTTTGTTGAATACATTCGTTATTTTTTGAAAGAATAAGTTTCTAATATAATAAAAAATAACAGATTGATCTCATTCATCAATCAAATTCATCTTTTTCATTAAAAAAGAAGCATTCATGTTTTTACAAATACCTTTTCGAATTTTATAGTCAAAATGTAATTGATCATCATTGATTTCTGAATCAAAACAATTATTTTCAAAATATTCATTTTCTAATTCACACAATTTTAAATCGTGAGTAGCAATGACACCTTTAGCTCCAAGTCTTTTTATCTTGAGTAAATATTTTGCTGAACCTTCCTGTTTATCAATGCTGTTTGTACCTTTTAAAATCTCATCCAACAAAACGATAATGTCGCTCTTTTTTTCAATCGTATCAATAATTAATTTTAATCTTTTTAATTCTGAATAAAAATAGGAACTTGATGTATTGATATCGTCTTTATTTCGCATTGATGTAAATAATTTAAAACCTGACCAAGACATATTCTTAGCGAAAACAGGCACTCCGGCGTTTGCAAACACAATGGATAAACCGATAGAACGCAAATAAGTACTTTTACCTGCCATATTAGGCCCTGTCAAAATATAAAAAGACTTTTGGTCAACTAATTTAAAATCATTAACAACAGGTGAAAGATGATGAATCAAAGGATGAGACAAACCGTTAATTTCAATTTCTTTTTTATTACATTTATTTGGGTGAATCGTTGTGGGATAATTAAATTTAATTGTTGTTGCGCAAATAACCAATTCCACATCAACCAATTCATTTTCCCAATTTTCAATCTTTGAATCAAACGCTAATTTCCATTTTTGCATTTTAATTTTCAAATAACTATCTAATCCAAACAATGTATTTAAGAAAAAATTGATTAACAAATTATTACGCGCATTCAATAAATTAGAAATTTTTAAATAGTTACGCATTGCAACTAGTAATAAATCAACTTCAATTGTAAATAAAGACCGAGAATCGGATGATAATCTTGAAATTAAGTCTGCTCTTTTTAACATTATTACAGCTTTTTGTTCATTTTTCAAAAAAGTAGCTGCAATTGAATTCATCTTTTTTTGTCTAAAAAGTATTACAAATGAGAAGATTGAAGTAAAATAAAAAATAACTTGAATTGAAATCATTCCTATTACTGAAAGAATTATCAGCGCGCTACAAATCAATGGTAAAATAACAACCTCCAACTTGTTCCATATATTCACATCGATTGAAGCTGTTCCTTTCACCCAATCCGATTCAGCATCTTCACTGTCACCAAAAGCTCTAAACTCCTGTGTCCATGTCATCTCCTCAATCAAACCATTTGTTTGTTGATGGAACTTTTCGACATTCTTGTTCCCGTTTAATAGCAAATCGGCAAAAGCTTTTTTAGCCTTTAGCGTTGAAGTTCTATTCAAAAATGAAAAAACTCCTTTCTCTTCGAATAAATCTAAATCACTCGAAAAAGCATGTATCGAAGATTCAAACTCTTTTCCAGAATCAAAACTCCATTTTCCGTCCAAAGCATTTAACTCTGCTTGATTGATTTGTATCAAAGAAGTATTGAATTTGATTCGTTTTTTTTGATCCACTGAAATTGCCACCAATTTTAAAAAGACCATTAAGAATCCAAAAGCGATCAAAGCACTTGTTACAGTAATTCCAAAAATATAAAAACACCCCAAAATCATTAAGAAACTCACCAATCGGGAAATTAAAATATATCTAGATTTCTTTTTTAAACGGGATGCTTCAACTTCAAGTTGTTTTAAACGATTATAATAAAATTCTTTAACTTTCTCCATAGCAATTACCATCAAAAAAAAGAGTGTCTCAAAATTGGACACTCTTTCAATTATTTATAAAAACAAATTTAACTTAATTTTCTTCTTCTTTGTAAATCTCAGTTTTAATCTTTTAAACATCTAACAGATAAACCATCTCTTTTGTCACCATGACCTGAATATAGAACCGTTTCATTAAAACCAATCTCTCTTCCCCATGCACTCAACTCACCATTCTCAGTAGAACTCCACCAATAGGCATTTTTATGAATACCATTGAAAGATCCATTCACACCATAAGAACCTTTCGGTAACGCATGAAAACCACTTTCATTTGTTGCACCTGTATTCGGTAATTCCCAGTGCAATTTTGCTTTCATTTTACCACCAGCAACACTATCACCTCCTAAAGTTTGCGCAAGTACATCCCATTCTTTCACCGAAGGTACGTGCCATCCTGTTGGACAAATTTTACGAACATCAGTTACAGCAAACCAGTTATACAAAACACCATGATTCTTATCGTTTCTATAATGGCAGTAAGCACCAGAACTCCAATTGTTCCAAACTGTACTGTCGCTTACATAAGGAATTGGTTGTCCATTTCTATATTTAGAAACTCTAAGATTATCATCCATCCATTCTTGAGTTCCTATTACAATCGATTTATATTTATTACCATCCACATCAACAACACCACTACCACTTTTTTGACCTATCGAAAAGTTAGAGTTCAAAAGAACAATTAAAATTATGTAAAAACAATTTTTCATTTGATTTTAATTTTGAGGCAATATTAACAAATTATTTACAAATATAAATCTTTGAAAAATGGTCAAATTTTGCTAGTCCTGATGATTATTTCACGCATCTCACGCTCAATCCATCTTTTTTCGAAGCGTGACCTTTGTACAAAATATCTTGATTAAAACCTATTTCTCTTCCCCATGCTGTTTCATCTTCTACCGCTTCAGAAGACCACCAATAAGCATATTTACCTTTATTATTTAATACGCCATTTTCATTCACGTAACCATTTGGATGTGCTGAAAAACCAGAATAATTAGTTGCTTCTTGGTAAGAAACCATCCATGACTTATCCCAGTTATCTTTTAAATCAATTGCTGCTACATCTCCCCCACCAAAATAATCTGCTAACTCGTCCCAATCCTTATTTGACGGGACTCTCCAACCAATTGGACAGACTCCTTTACTATCTGAAATTTCTAACCATGTATAAAAACCAACTTCATTTTTTAATCCAATTGCATCTCCACTAGAATAATGGGTTGTCCTTAAATTTTCAGCCATCCATTCAGTTTTCTTTACTTTAATGGTTTTGTAAAAATTACCATCTA
>CALPOI020000079.1 GCA_943325145.2 Candidatus Planktophila lacus
ATTAATGATTCCTATGGATAAACAACAAAAAAATCACTTAAAAGCTTACGGTGTTGCTTATTGGATTCTTGAAAATAACGCAACGATAGAGTGGCTTCTCAATTACAGAGGTGGTTCTTTTATGTTTGGACACTCTACCCGAATTGAAGAAGAATTAATTATTAGAGGAATTAGTTACGAAGTAATTACTGAAGGACAAGCAAATTCGATTCGAAGTCAAATAGCCAATCCTGATGTGAACCAAGAAATCATTCAACTGGAGAAAGTTCCCAAAATTGCGGTTTACACTCCTAAAGGAAAACAACCATGGGACGATGCTGTTACAATGGTATTAGAATATGCTGAGATCCCCTACGATAAAATATATGACTCCGCTATTGTAATGGGAGTCCTTCCAAAATACGATTGGCTCCATCTACATCATGAGGATTTCACAGGACAATACGGTAAGTTTTATGCAAATTATAAAAATGCAAGCTGGTACAACCAACAAGTTTCAGATGCTGAAGCAGATGCTAAAATGTTAGGTTTTAAAAAAGTATCGAAATTAAAATTAGCCGTAGCAAATAACCTTAAAAACTTTGTTCTTGGAGGAGGTTTTTTATTTACGATGTGTAGCGGCACAGATAGCTTTGACATTGCCCTTTCTGCACATTCAACTGATATTTGTGAAGAAATGTTCGATGGAGATGGCGCTGACCCAAATTGCCAACAAAAATTGGACTATAACAACACATTTGCATTTCATAATTTTCAATTAGAACAAAACCCTTATGTATACGAATATTCAAATATCGACGGAACACCTTTGCACAAAAATGAAAGTTTAGATAAATTCACTTTATTTGAATTTTCAGCAAAATGGGATGTTATTCCTACGATGCTGACACAATGCCATACTGATATTATCAATGACTTTATGGGGCAAACCACGGACTTTAAAAAAGATTTTATCAAATCTAATGTATTGATTCTAGGTGAAAATAAAGCTCTTGGAACTGCAAAATATGTCCATGGTGAGATGGGGCAAGGGACTTGGACGTTCTATGGCGGTCACGACCCTGAAGATTACCAACACATGGTACAAGATCCACCAACGGACTTAAACCTTCATCCAAACTCTCCAGGCTATCGCTTGATTTTGAATAATATTTTATTTCCTGCAGCAAAGAAGAAAAAAAGGAAGACATAAAAAAAGGGCTGAAATCCAGCCCTTAATTATCTCATTAAGATTTATTTATATTTTCTCTTCCATAAACAAACTATCCAATACATCTGCTTCAACCAACTCCGGAATCGTAACCTTCAACTTCGGCTCTTGTTTCATCGCACGTTTAATCGCAAAAATAGCACCTTCATTTCTTGCCCAACTTCTTCTTGAGATACCGTTGTTCACATCCCAATGCAACATTGATTTTAAACGTCTATCAGCATCTTCTGATCCATCTAACAACATTCCAAAACCTCCGTTAATCACTTCGCCCCATCCTACTCCGCCACCATTGTGAATTGAAACCCAGGTTGCACCACGGAAACTATCTCCTATCACGTTATGAATTGCCATATCTGCTGTAAAACGAGAACCATCATAAATATTTGATGTTTCTCTATACGGAGAATCAGTTCCTGAAACATCGTGATGATCTCGACCTAATACAACAGCACCAATCTGACCAGCAGCAATTGCCTTATTAAAAGCTTCAGCAATTTTCATTCGTCCTTCAGCATCAGCGTATAAAATACGTGCTTGAGAACCTACTACTAATTTATTTTCTTGCGCTCCTTTAATCCATTGAATATTATCCGCCATTTGTTGTTGGATTTCAGCAGGACTTGATTTCATTAACTCTTCCAATACTTGGCACGCAATCGCATCCGTTTTTGCTAAATCTTCTGGTTTACCAGAAGCACATACCCATCTGAAAGGGCCAAAACCATAGTCAAAACACATAGGCCCCATAATGTCTTGAACATAAGAAGGATATTTAAAATCGATTCCATTCTCTGCCATAATATCAGCACCAGCACGAGAAGCCTCTAATAAAAAGGCATTTCCATAATCGAAGAAATAAGTGCCTTTTGCAGTATGTTTATTTACAGCAGCAGCGTGTCTAATTAATGTTTCTTTTACCTTTTGTTTAAACAAGTCCGGATTTTCAGACATCAACGAGTTTGATTCTTCGAAAGATAAACCTACTGGGTAATAACCTCCAGCCCATGGGTTATGCAATGAAGTTTGATCTGAACCTAAATCAATATGTATTCCTTCTGAATCAAATTTCTCCCATACCTCCACGATGTTTCCTAAATAAGCAATAGAAACCACTTCTTTATTTAATTGTGCTTCTCGAACTCTATTCACTAAAGCATCTAAATCAGATATAACCTCATTGATCCACCCTTGTTCGTGTCTGATTTTTGTGATTTTAGGATTAACTTCAGCACAAACTGTTACACAGCCTGCAATGTTTCCTGCTTTTGGCTGCGCACCTGACATTCCACCTAATCCAGAAGTAACAAACAACGAACCCGATGGTGATTTTTTAATTTTTCTAAATCCGTTTAAAACGGTAATTGTTGTTCCGTGTACAATACCTTGTGGTCCAATATACATATACGAACCCGCAGTCATTTGACCGTACTGAGAAACTCCCAAAGCATTCATTTTCTCCCAATCATCTGGTTTAGAATAATTAGGTATCACCATTCCATTCGTAACTACTACTCTTGGTGCATCCTTATGCGATGGATACAATCCCATTGGATGACCAGAATACATAACCAAAGTTTGTTCGTCTGTCATTTCTGCCAAATACTTCATCGTCAATCGATATTGTATCCAGTTTTGAAATACAGCTCCATTTCCTCCGTAAGTGATTAACTCATGAGGGTGTTGTGCCACTGCATAATCCAAATTATTCTGAATCATCAACATAATCGCTTTCGCCTGTGTTGATTTTCCCGGATAATCCTCAATTGGACGAGCATACATTTTATAATCCGGTCTGAAACGATACATGTAAATACGACCGTAATCATTCAACTCTTGTAAAAATTCTGGTGCTAACTCCGAATGAAATTGCTTAGGAAAATATCGTAATGCATTTTCCAATGCCAAACGAGTTTCTACTTTTGATAAAATTTGTTTTCTCTTCGGAGCATGATTGATCGAAAAATCATATTCTGTTTTTGCAGGTAATTCATGAGGAATACCTTGAAGGATATCTTGTTGGAATTCTGGGATTGTCATACGATATTTATATTCTAAGTATAAAGATAAAACGTTTTTATACGCTTCTTGTTTATAAATTTAAATTAATATAAAGGAAATAGTAACTATATGAAAGTTTGTTTTAAAAACATGAAAATAAAATATGGTAAATAATCATACATCTTACGATTTAATCACTTATACATCTAACTGAGAAACCGCAATTCTTACTACTGGAACCATATCCTGTTTTACTATTGAAATAATTCAATGCAATTAAAATCGGTTGATTGAATTCGGGATCTATTGATAAACTCCACCAATGACCGTTGTCATTAAAATCATCATAATTTCCACTTTCAGTTCGTACCCCACCCGGAAGACCTGTAAACAAAGAAACATTATTAGCATCTGTATTTGGATTTCTCCAATTTGCTAAACCTATTTCTTTCATCTTTCCACCAGAAACATCCAAACCTCCTAAATACTCTGTTAAAACTTTCCATTCAGTATATGTAGGTAAATGCCACCCTGTTGGACATACATTCTTATTACCGTTCGTTGTATTGCTAACTGCGTACCAATTATATAGTTTACCATATTTAATATTGTTAGCTTCATCGTTATTATAATAAGACCATGCTCCAGTAGTTAATTCCGACCATTGAGTTTTATCAATCACATTAGGTATCAAAGTTCCATCATTATATTTACTTACCTTCAAATTTTCTGCCATCCAATGTTGCTTACCAATATACACCGTTTTGTACGAATTCCCATCTATATCGGTAATATTTGGTCCATAACCACTAAGCGGTTGATTGATTATATTTGAAGTATCTGATATAGTTCCACCACTATTTATATTAGCCGAACTTGTTTCTTTTTTACAAGCAGTAAATAAACTTGCTGTAATAAAAATTAAAAAAAATCTTTTCATATAAAAAAGTAAAGCTCCTAATAAGGAGCTTTGATATTAAAATGAATGAACCAATTATTTAATAAACTTAAAGTTTTTGCCTAAATAAACAGCTGTAGAGCCTAATTCTTCTTCAATTCTTAATAACTGATTGTATTTTGACATACGATCACTTCTAGAAGCAGAACCAGTTTTAATTTGTCCACAGTTTAAAGCAACTGCTAAATCAGCAATGGTGTTATCTTCAGTCTCACCACTTCTATGTGACATTACCGATGTATAACCATTTTTAGTAGCCAATTGAACTGCTTCAATTGTTTCTGTCAATGAACCAATTTGATTTACTTTTACCAAAATTGAGTTCGCAGTATTTTCTGCTATACCTCTTGCTAATCTTTTAGTATTCGTAACAAATAAATCGTCACCCACTAATTGAACTTTGTGACCTAATTTCTCTGTAGCTAATTTCCAACCAGCCCAATCGTCTTCTGCTAAGCCATCTTCAATTGAAATAATCGGATATTTAGCACACCACTCTTCCCAAAATGCTACCATTTCTTCAGAAGTACGTTCTTCACCAGTCGATTCAAAAACGTATTTTCCATTTTTATAGAACTCTGAAGAAGCAGCATCTAAAGCAATCCAAACATCTTCACCTGGCGTATATCCTGCTTTTTTAATTGCTTCCATTACTACTTGGATAGCCTCTTCGTTAGACCCTAAGTTTGGCGCAAAACCTCCTTCATCACCAACGTTTGTTGAAAGACCTTTGTCTTTCAATACACTCTTCAAATGATGAAAAATTTCAGTACCCATTCTTAAACCTTCAGAGAAAGAAGAAGCGCCAAATGGCATTACCATGAATTCTTGTATATCAATTAAATTGTCTGCATGTGACCCACCGTTCAAAATATTCATCATAGGCACAGGCATAGTTACAGCTCCAACACCACCAATGTATTGATACAAAGACATACCTGCTTCTTCAGCTGCAGCTCTAGCGACTGCCAAAGAAGTACCTAAAATTGAATTAGCACCTAAATTTGATTTGTTTTCAGTACCATCTAAAGCCAATAAAACTTGATCAATACCTTTTTGATCATACACATGTTTACCAACCAAAGCATCATTAATAACAGTATTCACATTATTAACCGCTTTTAATACGCCTTTTCCTAAATAAATACCTTTATCACCGTCTCGCAATTCAACAGCTTCATGAATACCAGTTGAAGCTCCAGAAGGAACAGCTGCTCTTCCTAAAACACCATTAGTAGTATACACATCAACTTCTACAGTAGGATTACCTCTTGAATCCAATATTTGTCTTCCAACAACTTTAGTAATTAAACTCATATTAATTTTTATATTTTTTCATATTATCAATAAACTGGTCGAACAAATACCTTGAATCATGAGGACCAGCAGATGCTTCTGGATGATATTGTACAGAAAAGATAGGTTTGTCAATAATTTCAATACCTGCAATAGTATCATCATTCAAATGTATATGTGTCACCTGAATCGAAGGATTGTTTTTTACGCTTTCTTTAGAAACAACAAAACCATGATTTTGAGAAGTTATTTCACCTTTACCAGTTTTTAAATTTTTAATAGGATGATTGATGCCTCGATGACCATTGAACATCTTTTCAGTAGTTAATCCTTGACTTAAAGCTAATACCTGATGACCTAAACAAATACCAAAAATTGGTTTGTCTTGAGCAATAATTTCTTTTACCAAAGAAACAGTAGTTTGCATTGCACCAGGATCTCCAGGACCATTTGACAACATATAACCATCAGGTTGAAAAGAAGACATTTCCTCAATCGAAGAATCCATAGGAAATACTCTAACATGACAACCGCGGTCAGCTAAACATTGCGCTATACTTCTTTTAACACCTAAATCTAATAATGCTACCTTATAAGAAGGATTGTCAGGTATAAAATCATAAAATTCTTTAGTAGAAACTTTAGAAGACAATTCCAAACCTGCCATTGAAGGAACCTTACTTAATTCGGATTTAAGAAATTCGATATCTAAATTATCAGAAGAAATAATTGAATTCATAACACCTTTACTACGAATGTGACGCACAAGAGCTCTTGTATCAATATCTGAAATTCCAACACAATTATTAGCAATCATCATTTCATCAAGTGAACCAGAAGCAGATGCTCTAGATGCAACATCAGAATATTTTTTAGTTACCAACCCAGAAATCTTAATCGAAGAAGATTCATTCTCATTAGGATGAACACCATAATTTCCAATATGAGGAGTGTTCATAATCAAAATCTGACCTAAATAAGAAGGATCTGTAAATACTTCTTGGTAACCTGTCATCCCAGTATTAAAAGCAATTTCTCCAGTTGTAGTTCCAATTTTTCCAACAGCATAACCGTTAAAAACGGAACCATCTTCTAACAAAAGGACTGCAGGCTTTCTTTCTTCCATAATAAAATTTTATACAAAATTAAAAAAATAGATCTTTTTATGAATAATTAGAGGATATAATAATCGAAAAAATATAATGCAAAAAAAAGGGCAATATCACTATTGCCCTTAGATTTAATAAAATATAATTAATTATTCTCTTCAGTTGATTCTTCTGTAGAAGATTCAGGAGCTTCAGTAGATTCTTCTGTCGTAGCTTCAACTACACCTTCTTCATTGGAAACAGATTCTGATGTCTTAGCACCTGCTGGTTTTCTAGATCTTCTTGTAGTTTTCTTAGGTGCAGATGCAGCCAATAATAACTCATTAAAGTCAACTAATTCAATCATACACATTTCAGCGTTGTCACCTAATCTGTAACCTGTTCTGATAATACGAGTATAACCACCATTTCTAGTAGCTACTTTAGGTGCGATATCTCTAAATAATACAGATACAGCATCTTTATTTTTCAAATAACTAAAAACAGTTCTACGAGAATGTGTAGAATCATTTTTAGATTTTGTAATTAATGGTTCAACAAAACCTCTAAGAGCTTTAGCTTTTGCAACAGTCGTATTGATACGTTTGTGCTCAATTAGAGAATTTGCCATATTAGATAGCATCGCTTTTCTATGATCCGATTTTCTACCTAAATGATTTACTTTATTTCCGTGTCTCATTGCGTTCGATAATTAAAAATTAATCTCTATCTAATTTATATTTGGCTACATTCATACCAAAAGTCAAACCTTTGTTATCTACAAGGTCATCTAACTCAGTAAGAGATTTTTTACCAAAATTACGGAACTTCAATAAATCAGTTTTATTGTAAGATACCAAATCTCCTAAAGTTTCAACATCAGCAGCTTTCAAACAATTTAGAGCACGTACAGACAAATCCATATCTACTAATTTTGTTTTCAATAACTGTCTCATGTGTAGAGATGTTTCATCAAATTCTTCAGTTTCAGACTTAGTCTCATTTTCTAATGTAATTTTTTCATCAGAAAACAACATAAAGTGATGAATCAAAATCTTAGCTGCTTCTTTCAATGCATCCTTTGGATGAATAGAACCATTTGTTGTAATTTCAATGATTAACTTTTCGTAATCCGTTTTTTGTTCAACACGAAAGTTTTCAATTGAATAATTTACATTTTTTATTGGTGTAAAAATAGAATCGATAAAAATAGTTCCAAAAGGAACTCCAGAAATCTTATTCTCTTCAGCTGGAACATAACCTCTACCTTTAACGATAGTCATTTCCATTTCAAATTTAACTGAAGAATCCATATTACAAATTACTAAATCAGGATTCAATACCTGAAAAGCAGAAGTAAATTTACCTAAATCCCCAGCAGTAAGTTGATTTTGTCCAGAAATAGATACAACAACTGTCTCAGAATCAGTACCTTCTATTTGTTGTTTAAAATTAACTTGTTTTAAGTTTAAAACAATTTCTGTAACATCTTCAACAACACCTTTAATCGTAGTAAATTCGTGATCTGCACCCTCAATTCGAATTGAAGCAATAGCAAAACCTTCTAATGAAGACAATAAAATACGACGTAAAGAATTACCAACTGTAATACCGTATCCTGGTTCTAGTGGACGAAACTCAAACTGACCTTTTTGCTCATCCGAATGAATCATGATAACCTTGTCAGGCTTTTGAAAATCTAAAATAGCCATTTTAATGTTTATTTATTATTTAGAATACAATTCAACTATTAATTGTTCCTTGATGTTTTCAGGAATCATTTCTCTTGATGGTGAAATAATAAATCTACCAGAGAAATCAGATGAATTCCAATCTAACCAATCGTATTTCTTAGTATTAGAATTTAAAGATGAAGTGATGTTTTCTAAAGATTTAGATTTTTCACGAACACCAACAACATCACCAACTTTCAATGTGTAAGAAGGAATGTTAACAACTTCACCATTAACAGTAATATGTCTGTGTGAAACTAACTGACGAGCACCTCTTCTAGTAGGAGAAATACCAAGTCTATAAACAGTATTATCTAAACGAGACTCACATAAAATAAGTAAATTCTCACCAGTAATACCTTTTAATCGAGAAGCTTTTTCAAAAAGATTTGAAAACTGTTTCTCCAAAATACCATAAGTATACTTAGCTTTTTGTTTTTCAGCTAACTGAATTGCATACTCAGATTTTTTTCCACCTCTTCTTTTATTTGGACCGTGTTGTCCAGGAGGATAATTTCTTTTTTCTAACGCTTTGTCAGGACCAAAAATTGCTTCACTAAATCTACGAGCAATTTTGGTTTTAGGACCTCTGTATCTTGCCATTTTTTATTTAATTTAAAAAGAGAGAATGTGAATTAAGGCTTTCCTTCGACACTCTATATTCTCTTTTGGTTTATACTATACTCTTCTACGTTTAGGAGGGCGACATCCATTATGTGGTAATGGAGTAATATCAACTATTTCTACAACTTCAATCCCAGAATTATGAATTGAACGAATTGCAGACTCACGTCCTCCACCTGGTCCTTTTACGAAAACCTTAACTTTACGTAATCCGAAGTCAAATGCTTCTTTGGAACAATCTTCAGCAGCCATTTGCGCAGCATAAGGCGTGTTTTTCTTTGATCCTCTGAATCCCATTTTACCAGCCGATGACCAAGATATAACTTGACCAGCGTTGTTAGTCAAAGAAATAATAACATTGTTGAAGGTAGCTTGAA
>CALPOI020000080.1 GCA_943325145.2 Candidatus Planktophila lacus
AATAAGGAAGTATCTTCGTTACTAACCTTGGGATTTGGAATTTTAGACTTGTCGGTAAACATCATCTAAGATACTGAATTTCAAGGTTTTAAACAAGTAAAAATCAATTTAATTTACTGGTTTTTAACTATTTATTTTTTGTCATGTAGTTAGACATTTAACTAATTCTTCGGGAATTTATGAAATTAGAGTTGAGTACAGTTCAAATATTTACAGAGTTTTCTGTTTTTTTGATAAGGGAAATTTGATAATCTTAACAAATGGATTTCAAAAGAAAACACAGAAGACACCAAAGGGTGAACTTGAATTAGCTGAAAAACTTAAAAAACAATATTTCGATGAAAAAAATGGATAGTAAACTCAAATCATTTACTGCTCATCTCGATGAGCAATATGGAGAAAAAGGCGCTGAGACAAGAGAAAAATATGAAGAAGAATTTGAGGCGTTTAAATTAGGCGTTATGATTCAAGAACTTAGAAAAGAAAAAGGCCTAACACAAGAAGCACTCGCTCAAAAATGTGGAACAACAAAAAATTACATCTCCAGAATTGAAAATAATGCGAGTGATATTAGACTTTCAACACTTATGAGAATAATAAGAGAAGGTCTGGGAGGACATTTAAAACTAAGTGTTTCATAAAATAATGCCTTGAACAAAAAACAATCTTATGTGCTACGAAGCAAGCACATTTTTTTTTGTGGACTTAAACACGTGGTCAGGAAATAAATTATATTTCGTGCAATTGATCGATCCGTAAAATAATATAGTGACGATTAGAAAGATTGTGTTACAATAGAAATCAAGTTATTATCAACAAGTGAGTGCAACCTTAGGTTGCGCTACTCGCAAACCGTTAAACAGCAAATAAGAAACAGCAAAAGCAAAGTTTTCATGCAAACCGTTATAAGACACCTCGAAATAAAGCCTATGAAAAATTTCAAAACTAAATTTTTTCATAGGCTTCAAAAAAAACTAATCGATTTGCTCCAAGGCTTGTCGAATATCCGTAATTAAATCCTCGTAGTTTTCCACCCCCACAGATAAACGAATCAACTTCTCAGAAATAAACATTACTTTTTTATCTTCCATCGGTACATCCGCATGGGTCATTGTTTGAGGATGTTCAGCTAAACTTTCAGTTCCCCCTAAACTCACAGCCAACTTGATCAACTTCAAAGAATCCAAAAACTTAAATGCTTCCTTCTCCCCTCCTTTTACATCAAATGAGATCATTGCTCCGTAAGAAGAATATTGTCTTGATAACAACTCTTTATCCTTTTCATTTTCAATAAAACCAAGGTAATATACCTTTTCAACTTTTGGGTGTGACTTTAAAAAATCAGCAACAAACGCAGCGTTTCTAGCTTGCTCATCCATACGTACTTTCAAGGTCTCCAAACTTCTCATCAACAACCAACCCGTCCAAGGACCTGCCATGTTCCCTAAAAAAGTTCTTAACCCTTTCACACGCCCCATCAACTCTTTGGATCCCAAACACGCACCTGCGATTACATCTGAGTGACCTCCGATGTATTTAGTGGCAGAATACAACACTAAGTCAGCACCATGTTTTAATGGATGTTGCCAAATTGGTCCCATATAGGTATTATCAACGGAAAGAATCACTGGTTTCTCCTCTGTCGTAAAATGTCTTTTTACCTCTGCGCACATTTCAATGTCAATCAATGCATTCGTAGGATTGGCAGGAGTTTCAATGTGAATCATCGTTAAACGGTCAGCTCTTCCTGATTTCTCAATGCGCTCGATGATTTGTTCTTTCGAGTCAGTCGCATGAAAACCAATTGCTTGAATGTTTAATTTCTTTAAGAAATGGTTGATAAAATGATCTGTTCCTCCGTACACTGGACGAGAATACAACAATAAATCACCAGGAGCCATGAACTCCATCAGCGCGGTAGAAATAGCGGACATACCACTTTCAAAAACAGCACAATCCTCTGCACCGTCCCACAAACACAACCTGTTTTCTAAAATCTCTAAGTCTGGATTATTCAATCGACTGTAAATCAACCCCAATTCTTCTCCTTTGTCTTTTTCGCGTAAGCCATAAGCCAACTCAAAAAAACGTTTTCCCTCCATTGCAGAATTAAACACAAAAGTTGAAGTTTGAAAAATAGGACATTTTATAGCTCCTTCAGAAAGAGATGGTTTGTACCCATAACTCATCATCAAGCTTTCTGGTTTCATTGATTTATAATCCATTGTAAAATAACTTTAAATTTATACTACAAAGCTACAATCAAACTATTAAATTAAATATTAAAAGAAAAGATAACTATTAAATATAAAATAGACAGTAAAATAAATTAATAAATCAAATAAAATTGACTATTTTGCAGTTAAAATAGAACAAAAATGACAATTGACAGAATTGACCATCTGGTTTTAGAGTCGCTGAAAGAGAATAGCAAATTAGGCATCAAAGAATTGGCATCAAAAATTGGATTGAGTGTCACGCCTACCTATGAACGAATAAAAAAACTCGAAAAATCAGGTATCATACAGGGATATACCGCCAAACTGAATAATGCACTTTTAGGAAAAGGACTTAATGTTTATTGTCAAGTTTCGTTGTCATCGCACCAATCAGACCTCATCGATGGATTTGAGCAAACAGTGATTCAATTCCCTGAGGTAGTCACATTCCACCACATTGCTGGAAGTATCGATTACATACTGTACATAGAAACCAAAGACATGGAAGCTTACCACCATTTCTTACGCCATCACCTTTCCACCATTTCAGGAATAGGCAATGTTCAGTCTTCCTTTGTTTTGCGTACTTTAAAAGAATGAAAAAGCGTAACTTTACAAAAAAAATAGCATGTTAGTAGAAATTCAAGACAAGGTAGTTTCCTTAGATATTTTTGAAAAGAAATTTGTTTGCGACTTAACCGCATGTAAAGGAGCCTGTTGCATTGAAGGAGATGCAGGCGCACCATTGACATTTGAAGAAGTTGATATTCTGGAAGAAAATCTTGAATTCATTGAACCTTACATGCGTAAAGAAGGAATTGAAGCTATCAATCAAACCGGAGTTTTCTACATGGATTGGGACAATGCACCCGTTGCCACTTTGGTGAATGACAAGGAATGTGCTTTTGTTACGTTTAATGAAAAAGGAATAGCATTGTGCGCCATAGAACAAGCCCACAAAGACGGTAAAATCGATTTTAAAAAGCCGATATCTTGTCACCTGTATCCTATTCGTGCTAAAAAATACCCCACTTTTGAATCAATCAATTACAACACGTGGGACATTTGTTCAGATGCATGTAGTTGCGGTGAAAAATTGGATGTGAAAGTGTATAAATTTTTAAGAGAACCATTGGTACGTGCCTATGGGGAAGAATTTTACAAGGAATTAAGTCACATTGACGAAGAAATTGAAAAACAAAAAATCAACGGAACTTTCCCTAGTGATATCAACGAATAAAATTCATTATATTTGAATTCAAACAATAGAAAAAAGTTCGGAACATGTTAAAATTTAGTGTTTTATTTAGCCTCATACTTTGCCTAGTAAGTTGTGTTGATTTGTCAAAAAACAATCAGATTTCAGAATTATCAAGTTTATCGAAACGAGTAGACAACATACAACAAGAATTTGAACTTTTGAAAAAAGACACTATTTCAGAAATCATTTATGCGATGAACGAAACTTCTGAAAAAATAAAAGCGAACATTGGAGAAGACACCCTAACCGTTCAAATTGCTAGAAATTTAGATGCCTACAAAAAAATCTACCGGAAACTAACATCCATTGAAGCTTACGATGAAAAATTTCTATTTGGTTCACAAGACATCAAAAATAGCATTGAAAAATTGACCAACGATATCCAAAAAGGAAGCGGAGACAGAGAAAAATACGATGAATTTTTAGCATTTGAAAAAAGTAAGGTGGTAGAATTAGAAAAATTATTAAAAGATGTGAAAAAACTCCAAGGCGAAAGCATCGAAACATTTAAGAAAATTCACCCTGCTATCACATCATTTGCAGACCAACTTTCTGCCAAATAAATGAAACAACTTTTCCACGTCTTATTCATCGCAATAATTAGCGGCTCATTGTTTGGTCAACAAAGTACCGACCAACAATTGGCCCAATATTATTATAGTAGTGGCGATTTCACAAAAGCAATTAGTTACTGCGAACGAGAATTTAATAAAGAGAACAATAAATTTAATTTCACTCGATTTTACGTTTGTTTATTAAAAACCGGAAAAACAAAAGACGCCGAAAAATTATTAAAAAAACAAATCAATAAATCACCCGAAGTACTTGAGTATAAAATTTTATTGATTGAACTCTACGAACAAGAAAAAGATACTCGTCAAGCTGAAAAACTAACTGAAGACCTCATCGAATCTAATTCCTCATCTTCAGAAGCTGTGATTGAATTATACAAAGAATTTAAAGCCAAAGGAAAAACTTCCCAAACCTTTAAATTATTGGAAAAAGGACGAAAAACCTTAAAGTCTACCTATCCGCTCAACCTTCAATTTGCAGATTATTATTTCTCAAATAATCAAAAAGAAAAAGCAACGAACGAGTTATTAGATTTGATTGACATTCAACCTGAATACCTACCCAACATAAAAGCCGCCTTAAGTTCCTATTACGATTTTGAGAATACCTACGACTCTTCCGTTGAACTATTAAAAGAAGAATTAATCGATCGCGCACAAAAAAGAAAAAGTGAACTTGTACATTCAGAAATGTTACTTTGGTTTTATACCCAACAAAAGCAATTTGAATTGGCTTTAAATTTTGCCCAGTCAGTTGATAAACGATTCAATGAGAATGGAACCAGGGTATTTGAACTTTGCACTGTTTTTCTAGAAAACAAGTCCTTTGAATTAGCGAGAAAAGGATTTCGCTACATTACAGAATTAAGTAAAGACAATTACTTGTATTACATAGCTGAACAAAATTATCTCAACTCTTATTATCAAGAGGTTACTTTTATCCGCAACCTCAGCGATGAAAAAATTTCGTTTGTTATAAGTGAATACGAAACTTCATTGACAAAATTAGGCAAAACAAAAAACACCATTACTTCCATCATCGAATTGGCTTACCTCTATGGATTTTTTGCTCACAATAGCACAAAAGGGATAGAACTATTGCAAGCCGCTTTAAAAATTCCAGGTTTAAATTCAGTACAATTGGCAGAAAGCAAAATGTTACTTGCAGATTTATACGTTGTGAAAGACGAAATTTGGGAAGCCTCTTTATTATACATGCAAATAGATTCAGACTTTAAATTCGAAACCATTGGGTCTGAGGCTAAATTCAAAAATGCGCGTATTTTTTACTACGATGGAGATTTCAAATTTGCGCAATCCCAATTAGACGTTTTAAAAGAATCAACTTCTAAATTCATTGCCAATGACGCATTAAAATTATCATTATTAATCACCGATAATTACGGTTTGGACAGTAACTATACTGCAATGCGTCAATTCGCAAAAGCAGATTTATTATTGGAACAACGTCAATACAACGAGGCATTTACATTGTACGATTCCATTATCGGGGCATTTCCATACCATGGATTGAATGACGAAATCTTATTACGTAAATCTCTGGCATTCCAACAACAAGGAAAATGGAACGAAGCAATTACTTACCTAGATCGGTTATTGACATCTTACTCACAAGATATTCTTGCTGATGACGCCCTATTTCAATTAGGGAACATTTACGAAAATTACCTCAACGATGCTGTGAAAGCAAGTGAAAATTATAAAAAAATCCTTTTCGGATACAAAGGAAGTTTGTATGGTGTTGAAGCAAGAAAACGCCTACGAACATTGAGAGGCGACAAAAACATTGAAGTAAACGAAACAAGTGAGTAAATAATTACGATTACTTGCTTTAACTAGTAATCGTAACTCGAGTCCAGTGGTTCAATGTCTTTTAAATCAATCCATCCAGAGGTTGTCTTTCCACTAGCCCCATTGTAATAATCAATGTATCCAAAACCATTTCGAGTACGAATTACGGTACAAATATCACCACTTACAATAAATCTATTCGGATGCTTTGTTGCAACATCAGGGCCAGCATGAAAGTAGGTTCTATTGATTACGACAACCGCTTCAGTATATGCTGGAAAATTTCTTTCTAAACGAGCATTTTTAACCATGATTTCTCTTTTCATTTCATCTTCTTTCGCGCGCTTTTCTTCTTCAATTCTCAACTGTTCTTGCTCCATTTTAAATTTAGCAACTTCTAACTTTTTATTCGCTAATTCAGTTTCATATAATAATTTTTGTTTCTCTTCATCACTAGATCCACAGCCATTTAATGCACTTAGAATAAATGAAAACATAAAGATTTTAACGATTGATTTCATAGGATATAAAATTATAAATAGGTTAATATATGATCCCCAAACTTACAAATTGTTTCTCAATAAGAGTGGTTTATATGGTGTTTTATTTAATTTCAAATTAAAGTTTATATCTTTAAGTCAAAATAGTATTCTATAAAAAATTAAAACTTGTTATGAAAAGAGAAAATTATATTCCAATTGGTACGGAGATCGTGCTTGAGAAACAGATAAATCAATTGAATGGAACATCTCTTGAAAAATTAAAACTGAGCAAATTAGCCTCTATCTTATCCTATTATTTTCATTATCTGGGACATTCTGAAAGCCAAGAATTAAAATTAAATTATGCTAATTACGACCCAGATCGAACACCTGAAGAAAGAATGCTTTATTCCTCTAAAAGTGATTTAACAAAATTTAAATCCACTTTCAACACCGTAATTAAAAAAGGAAATTTCACAGCATTAGAAGCCAACGAATTACAGGAAGCTATCCATTCTTCAGACTTAATTGGACTAAATCTTAAGATAAATTTTGAGGATTTTCAAGAATATAAAATCTATGCAAGAGGTTTAACGAAACAAAAAGAAAAAATTAAGAAATTCTACTTTTGGAAGAAAGAAATCGAAATAGAATACTATGAACGAATTGTAATTTATCTTCATTATCAAAACGAAGATTATTTCATTCAAAAAAAACAAGAAGTTGACGAACTTCCATTTTCGCCCAACAGCATAGTATTAAAAATATTCAAACGCGTTCCAAAAAATGATTTGGAAACGATATTCCCGAATGCAGAACCAAAAATGCCTTTGAAGGACAAATTATTACTTTGGATTCCTGGGATCGGAGGAGGCGTTCCAATTATCACCACAAAAGTTGTTCCTGCACTAATAAATATCTCTAAAGCTTATAAATCAGGAGATCAATTTCAAATTGAGGTGTTAAAAAACTCATTAATGCAAGGAGGTGCTGCTCTTGGAGTTTTAGGTGTCTATTTGTTTCGACAATACAAAGAATATCAAAATAAAATCAATGATTTCCATAGAATGCTTACCGACAGTTTATATTTCAAAAACCTAGGTAATAATAGCGGTGTTTTTCATTCTTTAATAGATAGTTCTGAAGAGGAAGAAATCAAAGAAAGCATTCTTGCCTATTGCTTTTTACTTCAGAATTCTGAACCTCAAAAAGCAGAAATATTAGATCAAAAAATAGAAAGTTGGTTTTTAAACGAATTCAATGTAGAGATTGATTTTGAAATAGATGATGCTTTGTCTAAACTAAAAAAAATAGGATTAGCTTCCGAGGAAAATGGCTTGTGGAAAGTGCTCCCGCTTGATGATGCTTTAATGTGTGTTGACAATCTTTGGGACAGTATCTTTAACTTCAATGAAGTTGAAAAAAAATAAGATCACTTTTTCAAGACGTTGGTTTTACCAATCTTCTATATCCTAATACATTAGAAGTATTAAAAAGACTCAGACAAACTTTATCATCTTGATTACCACCAAGACAGATAATATTTCCTGTTAAAGCATCTTTTCCTATGTAAATTGCTACGTGCCCCTTCCATGAAGATGGTGTTTCCCTCCAAAAAACAACTATATCTCCAGGTTGGGGTTCATTAATTACCTTTCCTACATTTAACCAAGATTTTGCATTTGCTTTAGCAAAACTAACATACCCTGTTTTTTTAGCACAATAACCTACAAAAACACTGCACCAAGCATTGTTATCTGAAGCAATTTTTTGATTCCCTGTTTCTTTAAAAAACGAAGTAATGAATGCATTACTCTTTTCTCCCTCTATTTCTTCTACTCCATAATATTTCAATGCTTCAAGTATAATTGGGTTCTTTGACACAATCAATGGATTAATCTTATATCGTTTAAAATCGTTTAAATAACTAGTATTATTTATTGTCAGTTTTCCCTCTGGAATAACTGAATTAATTATTGAAACAATACATTTTTCTTCAGTTTTAGTAGTTTTATCTAAATTGAATTGACTCAAATACAAGCTTACACCATTCTCTGAGCATTCGTCTGGAATAATTAAATAAGAGACCGATATATTTGAATTCATTTGCGCAATTAGTTTACCTTTCTTGAATAAATTAAAAAATCGAACAAGTAAATTTGAATGATTCAATTGTGTTACACTGAACTTAATTGGTATCGATTTTTCTAAAAAAGAGTCTTGCAACGTATCAAATTCAAAAAATTCAATTGACTTTGGAGTTTCACTCAATATGATTTCAACATCTTTATTTACGTGTAAAAATTGACTTGTAGGAAAAAATGAAATTGATTTTTGAACTCCATTTGTAGGTGTCAAATAATTTCTATTCGTAAACTCATCCCATGTCAATGCTCGATTTAAGCGTTGATTAATCGTATCTTTTGGAAAATGTGAGTGAATCATTACAGACGGATTGATATTCATCCAATCACCCCCTAATGATATATCATAAAAAAAATAGTTATCCGCTGTTTGTAATCCATTCCAATAACAAGGAATATACTCATAACCAAAACCTTTAGTTTTTTTGAGCTGCCCTTCAATTGTATTAACACCTAAATTTGCATAATTCGACAGTACTTTTAATGCAGTCGCAAACTCATAAGAATTCGCCGTTCGATCTTTTCCAGTCAAAATGTTTTTTACCAGTTGCTCCTCATTTACACATGTTAAATCCTTGGATGCGCTGCAATTATTTTTTAATGAGTTGATTAAAAATCTCGAAATTTGATTTATTTTATCATTAGATGTAAATTGTTTTTTAGTAATAAAAGTAACTAGATCTGTAAGATTCAAGTATTCATTTGCCTCTGTATTTGAGACAATTTCTCCTGAAGTCGGAGCCATATAAAATGGAAAATGTACACTTGTTTTTACT
>CALPOI020000081.1 GCA_943325145.2 Candidatus Planktophila lacus
ATTAAGTTCGATTTTCGTTTAATTGAGATTTGTTGTTTACATATAGCAATCGCTTTGTTTGGAGTAGTTAATGTGGATATTTTTTCAAGTTCATGAGGTGTAATTATTGTTATTGAAATAGAAGTTGGGATCTCTATTTGTTCAATGAAATTTGAGGTTGCATAAATATGTTCAAGTACTTCTGAGCCATAAATTAATGCTTCATTTACTATCTTTTCGCCTTCTATTACAAATTTTTGAGAGAGAGCACGTTCCTTTTTATTTTGTAGTGATTTTATATATTTGACTTCTGCTTTTGTAATCATCACTTTTTGTTACTTTTGTTATTATATCTTACTTTTGAAACCATTCAAACTTACATATTATCTTTTATTCTTCCTATTTTTAGGAGGTTTGTTTGTAAGTTGTAGTAGGTATACTACTGTTTCAAATAATCAATATTTATTGGTCAAGAATAGTTTAATTGTTAATGGTGATAATACATACAATTCTGATTTTAAAGATATTATTCGTCAAAAGCCAAATCGAAAATTCCTAGGAGTTCCTTTTTTTTTATGGATACATAATTCAATAGATTCGTCAACTGTTCAAAGAAAACATTTGAAATTATTGGAAAGAGTGAAACGTTCAAATGCAAGAAAAATAAAAAAAAATGAACACATTAACGAAAAAAGAATTGAGAGAGCATTAAAAAAAGGATTGAACAGTTACGAAAAAAAAGAACTATACCTTTCTGACACAACAAATATTCGATTGTCATTTATGGAGTGGTTAAAGTTTAAACTTGGTGAGCCACCAGTTATTTTCGATTCTATTTATTACAATAAAACAATTGATCAATTTAAAGTTTTTTTACACTCAAAAGGTTATTATGAAGCAGCTTTATCAGCGAAAGTATTATACAAAAAGAAAAAAGCTAAAGTGCGCTACGAAATTAATACCAACCTACCTTTTGTTATCTCCGATTTTACCGTGTCATCATCTAATGATACTCTAAATGAAATTTATAAAAAATTTAAACTATTGAATTTAAATATAGATTTAAAACATAAAAAATTCGATAGTAAATTGTTGGATGATTACAGAGAAAAAGTCGCTTTTTATTTCAGAGAAAAAGGGGTTTATGGGTTTTCAAATTCAAATATTAAATATATAGTAGACTCTTCAAATATTCTTAACAGTGTTTCAATTGAAATGCAATTGTTGGACCGAATTATAACTGTAAATGCTGGTCAAAAAGAAATAGTTCCGTTTTCTATTAAAAAAATTAATGCGGTGTATTTTCATGTGATAGACACAAGTTATGTTATGGATGGGTTTAAAAACAAAGTTTATAGATCTAATCTTACATTATTTTCAAATGGTTTTGTTAGAACTCTTGATACGATTAGTTTTCAGTCTAAATCATCCTCATCATTAATTAACATAACTTATAATTCTTATTTACCTTTTAAACCTGAAGTATTTGATCAGCAGAATTTTGTTTTCGCAGATTCTAATTATACGCAATCACTAATAGATAAAACAAATTTCAATCTTTCAAATTTAGGTTTGTTTCAACTTGTAAAACCAGAAATAGTTGAAGATCTTTCGACTTCAAAAGTAGAAGTTCATTTTTATTTAGTACCTAAGAAAACACACTCTTTTCCTTTATCACTCAGATTCACTCGTTCGGATGTATTTTTTGGTTTTTCTGGCTCAGCGAATTATACCAACATTAATTTGTTTAAAGGTGCAGAACGTTTTACTTTGAGTTTAACTGGAGGTTTTCAATCCATGCCAACTTTAACTTATTCCTCGACTGACCAAAATTTAAATTCTACAACTAACACTACAAACCAAGCGTTTAACACATTTGAAATCGGCCCTTCTTTAAAATTAGAATTACCCGGAATTTATCCTTTTTCTTTTTTATTCAAATCTAAATCGATAAAAAAACAAACAATATTATCCTCTAACCTAGGTTTTCAGCGGAGAAATGTTTTTACAAGAGAGTCATTTAAGTTGTCGTTTTTGTATTCTTTAACGTTTAACGAAAAAAATGAATTCCAAGTTGGTTTTCCAGGTATTACTTCAATCAATTTTTCTAATTTTTTAAATTTTGATGAAACTTTCAAGAAAAATATTTACAATTTTAAGGATCCATTTACTCTAAATTATTACACTAACTTATTGAATTGGCAAGATTTAAAATTAATTTTTTCGCATAAAAGTGCATCAAATAGCTCAATTATTAATTATAAAACTAACATCGATATTTCAGGTAATATATTGAATCTCTTTTCAAAATATCAAAAGAGAAATTCACAAAATCAGTACATGATTTTAGATGTACCATACTCTCAATTTGTTAAGTTAGATAACGAGTTTATTCAAGGTGTACCTTTTTCTAAGTTTGAAAGCATTAATTATAAATTAGGAATAGGGATAGGGGTTCCCTATGGAAATTCTAGATTGGCCTTACCATTTGATTACAGTTTTTTTGGTGGAGGTCCAAACGATAATAGGGGATGGAGGGCTGGTTCTTTAGGTCCAGGTTCTTATAATTATTATTTAGATAAAAACTATTCTACAGTTCAACTTGGTGACATAAGATTAGCTTTATCTACTGAATATAGGTTTAAATTAACTAAATACCTTCGAGGTGCTTTATTTATGGATGCAGGGAATATTTGGACCTATAATTTTGATGAAAAAAGACCAGGTAGTCAATTTTCTAATAATTGGTTAGACGAAATTGCTGTAGCATCAGGTTTTGGTGTTAGAGCTGATTTTGAATATTTTCTAATTAGAATGGATTTTGGTTTTAAGTTAAGAAATCCCGCGTTAGCTTCGGGTAAAAGATGGTTTTTTGAACCTACCGATGAGGTAGTACAGAATATTATTAATGATAACCCAACAAAATTTAGTAGTCCTTTTTTTCCAAAGAATTTGAATGACTTTATCAATTCAGTTAGGGTAGGTATAGGATATCCGTTCTAGTTAATTATAGTTTTTGTTTTGAAACGTTCAAATCTACTTTTTCATTAATTCCTGGAATTACTCCATTTTTGGAGTATTGCCAATGTACAATTCTTTTGTAATTTAATTTTTTTGGCTTTTTTGTATAGCTGGCAACCCAAAAATTATAATTTAAAAATTTGTCCTTAAACTTTTGGATAAAGAAATTATCTTGCGTGTAGATGATTGGATGGTGTCCTGTTTTCTGTTCTACATACATCAGCCATGAAGTCATTGATTTTATAAGTTCGTCATCATTTTTCTCATTATTCTCAACTTCGACATCAAGAACAGGAGGTAAATCAATGTCTCTTGGATTCCATATAGAGATAAAGTGCTTAGCTTGCTTGATAGGGTCTTTATTTGGATTAAAAAAGTGATACGCTCCGTTTCGAATCCCTATTTCATTTAACGAAGAACGATTTTTTTTCCATTGTTCGTCTATGAAATCTGTTCCTTCTGTTGCTTTACAATAAACAAAATTAATTAATGTATCCATTTTACTTTTGTAAAGTATTTCATTCCAATCTATATCACCTTGATGATGAGATATATCAATTCCAAAGCTATTAAATCCTTCTGGTATATTTATTGTGAGTTCTTTTATTTTTTCTTTTTCGTCTGTTTTGGAAGAATTTGGAAGAAAATTAAGTATGAGTATAAATAAAACAAGCAAACATATTGCTATCCAAATCCATGTTTTAGATTGAAAATTATTTTTCTTTTTAGTTGATTTTTTTTTTCTTGCAGTGTTTGCAACTTTTTTAGCCTTGTTTTGTACAATTCTAATTGGAGGACGTGTTGTTTTTGCCATCCGTACTATTTAAATTTTTCGGATACTATAAGCTCTTTTGTTCCATGTCCCCATTGATAAAAACCTTCTGTTGTCTTGATACCTAATTTTTTTGCTGTTACCATATTTACTAATAAAGGGCATGGAGCATATTTAGGTTGTTTAAAGCCATCATATAATACATTTAAGATGGCTAAGCAAACATCTAATCCAATGAAATCAGCCAATTGCAAAGGTCCCATTGGATGAGCCATACCAAGTTTCATTACAGTGTCAATTTCTTCTACTCCAGCAACTCCTTCATAAAGTGTATAAATTGCTTCATTTATCATTGGCATTAAAATTCTATTTGCTACAAAACCTGGATAATCATTAACTTCAACTGGAGTTTTCCCAAGTGTTTTAGAGATTTCAAATATAGTATTAGTAACTTCATTTGATGTTGAGTATCCACGTATAATTTCTACCAATTTCATAACCGGAACAGGATTCATAAAATGCATTCCAATTACTTTTTCTGGTCGTTCTGTTACGGCTCCGATTGTTGTGATTGAGATAGATGATGTATTGGTTGCTAATATTGCAGTTTTTGGTGCATATTGATCCAATAGTTTAAAAATATTTAGTTTTAAGTCAATGTTCTCTGTTGTAGCTTCGACTACTAAGTTTGCTGATTTAACGCCTTCTTCAATAGAAGTTGAAGTATTTATTCTACGTAATGTAGTTTCTTTATCTTCATTACTTATACTACCTTTTGAAACCTGTCGATCAAGATTTTTTTCAATTGTTGAAATCCCTTTTTCAAGAGCTATTTCTGAAATATCAATTAAAGTTACCTCATATCCAAATTGTGCAAATGTATGGGCAATACCATTTCCCATTGTTCCTGATCCTATGACTGATATATTTCTCATAATTATTTTTTTGTTTGAAAATTATAAATTTTTTAAAACAACAAAAGGAATTACAAGAATTCCTTTTGTTGTTAATTTATGTTTATCTTATTTTTTCTTTAAACGTTCTTGTTGCATTTTTTGCATTGCTTCTAATCTTTCTTGAAATTTAGATTTCTTTTTTGGTGTGGTTGAAGCTTTTATTTTCTTTGCTGCCATTTTTTGTCTTAACTTATCTTCGTCTACAAAAAAATGTTTAATTGCTAACATAATAATTATTGAGATCAGTGTTGAAATAAAATAGTAATAACTTAACCCTGCTGAATAATTATTAAAAAAGAAAATCATCATAAATGGAAATATATACATGATTACTTTCATATCTGGCATGCCAGGTTGTTGTGGTTGAGTAACATTACCGCTGTTGATGTATGTGTAAACTAGTGTTGTCGCAGCCATGAGTAATGTAAATAATGATACGTGATCACCATACAAAGGAATATACGTGCCAAAATCATAGATAGAGTCAAAAGAAGATAAATCTTCCGCCCACAGAAAACTTTGTTGTCTTAATTCAAATGCTGCTGGAAAGAATCTAAAGATAGATAGTAAAATAGGCATCTGAATCAACATCGGAATACATCCTGCTAATGGACTTGCCCCACTTTCTTTATAAAGCGACATCATCTCCATTTGTTTTTTCATCGCATCTTCTTTGTTTGGGAATTTTGCGTTCAATTCATCTATTTCAGGTTTAAGTATCCTCATTTTAGCAGATGAGACATACATTTTCCATTGTATTGGTGTCAATACTAATTTGATAATGATTGTAATTAGTAAGATTACGATACCGAGTCCGATTCCCATATCTGCAAATGCATTGAACATTGGTTGTATCGCATAGATATTTATCCATCTAAATAATCCCCAACCGTAATTTAGAATGTCTTCGTAATTTGAATCGTATGCTTTAAGTACTTCATAGTCATTTGGACCGAAATACCAATTCATTTTAATGCTTTTATTAGATGGTATTGTTAATCCTAAAAGCGCACTATATTTTTTGATATGGGTATGATATTTTGGGTGTTGTTCGCCAAAATTTGTAATTTTTAAACTGGAGTTTTCAGTATTAAAGTTTGTATTTGGACGAATTATTGTTGAGAAGTAGCTTTGTTTAAAAGCAACCCATTCCAATGGTGATTCAAGTTTTTCCTCGTCATTAGAAACTTCGCTTAAGTAGTCAGATTCTGTGTCTGGACTTTTAAAACAAACTGTAGAAACTCTTCTTTGTTCACTCAAAAGTCGTTCTGTCTTTGATAAAGAAGCTTCCCATTCAAATGAAGGATTATCGATTTTTTGATTAATTCCATTAAATTTAACTTCAAAATTTAAATCAAATGCTTCTGGTTTTAGACTATAAATGAATTGAAGTTGTTCTTTTCCATCTATAAATGCTTGCAGCGTAATTTGATTTTTTGATTTTTTTAGAATAGTAAAATTTAAGTCTTTTGACTTAATAATTTTATTGTTTAATGTAAAATTGATTGAATTGGTAGAATTACCAGATTTAAAGAGCGAAAGAGTTTTATTTGATGATTTATTTTTCGCGAATTGATGGTAGGTTTTATAATTGTTCAATTGTACTTCATCTAACATACCACCTTTTGTAGAAACTAAGGCTGTAATTTTGTTATTACTTAATTCAACAATTTCATTTTTAGTTGAAACAGTCAACTCTTCTGAAGAATTAACTTTATTAGTAGATGTTAAAGTTTTGGCAATTATTGTTTTAGAAGAGCTTTTATCTTTTTTTGTTTTAATTTGCTCTTTCTTTGCAAGTTCTTCTCTTTTTTTTAATTCTTCTGGTGAAGGTTGATTAAAATAGGTGAAAGTCGCAAGAATTACTCCAATTAATCCAAGTCCAATAAGGGTATTTTTATCCATTGTTATTTTTTATTTGCTAATGATGCTTTTATGAATCCTACAAAAAGAGGATGTGGTTTAGCGACTGTACTTTTGTATTCAGGGTGAAATTGAGCTCCAACAAACCAAGGGTGTTCTGGTATTTCAACTACTTCTACCAATCCAGATTCTGGATTTTTTCCAGTGGCAATCATTCCGTTTTCTTCAAATTGTTGTAAATAATCGTTGTTGAATTCGTAACGGTGACGATGACGTTCGTTTATTTTTTCGGTATTGTATGCTATTGCGGCATTTGAGTTAGGAATTAATTCACATTTATAAGCTCCCAATCGCATTGTACCTCCCATATTAGAGATGTTTTTTTGTTCTTCCATCATACTAATAACAGGATGTTTCGTGTCTTCTGCAATTTCTGTAGTATGTGCGTCTTTTAAACCTAAAACATTTCTTGCAAATTCTATTACAGCACATTGCATCCCAAGGCATATCCCTAAAAATGGTATATTGTTTTCTCTTGCAAATTTTACAGCTTTAATTTTTCCTGAAATACCTCTAGATCCGAAACCTGGCGCAACAAGTATACCATCTAATCCCTCTAATTCTTCCTGAATATTTTCTCTATTTAATTTTTCAGAATGTATCCATTTTACATTTACTTGACATTCATTTGCTACACCTGCGTGAATAAATGCTTCGCTAATTGATTTATATGAATCTTTTAATTCAACATATTTACCAACTAATCCGACAGATACTGAATGCTTTGGGTTTTTTAGTCGGTTCAAAAATGAAGTCCAATCTTCTAAATTAGGGGTTGCTTTTGAAGATAAATTAAGTTTTTCTAAAACAACTTTATCTAATTCTTCCTCCTGCATAAGCAAAGGAACATCATAAATTGAAGCTGCATCTCGAGATTCAATCACAGCATTTACGCTAACATTACAAAATTTAGCTATTTTTTTACGAATGTTTAAATCCAAAGGATGTTCTGTTCTACAACATAAAATATCTGGTTGAACGCCAAGTTCTAGTAACTGTTTTACTGAGTGTTGTGTAGGTTTTGTTTTTAACTCACCTGCAGCAGCTAAATAAGGAATTAATGTGAGGTGAACTACGATACAATCATTCTCAAATTCCCATAACATTTGTCTAACAGCCTCTACATAAGGAAGTGATTCTATGTCTCCAACCGTACCACCAATTTCTGTTATTACGATATCAAATGTTCCTTTTTTTCCTAATATCTGAATTCTCTCCTTTATTTCGTCTGTAATATGAGGAATAACTTGAACAGTTTTTCCTAAGAATTCTCCTTTTCTTTCTTTTTCAATTACCGATTGGTAAATTCTTCCAGTCGTTACATTATTAGCTTGTGATGTTGGAACATTCAAAAAACGTTCGTAATGACCTAAATCTAAATCTGTTTCAGCTCCATCGTTTGTTACAAAACATTCACCATGTTCATATGGGTTTAATGTTCCTGGATCTATATTTATATAAGGATCAAGCTTTTGAATGGTGGTTGAATATCCTCTTGCTTGTAAAAGTTTTGCCAAAGAAGCGGCGATTATTCCTTTTCCTAAAGATGAAGTCACACCTCCGGTTACAAAGATGTATTTAGTTGAATTTGACATGAATTTAATTTTGTAACTACGGGGAACAAAGTTAATACTTTAAAAAGAAGGTAGGAGGTATTTTAAAATAATTTTCTTCTACATCTATTTATTTATGATAACAAATTGATATCTTTTGCGGTTAATTTAAGATTTAGTCTCTCTAATAGCTTTTAATATAATTTCACCTGCATTAATTATTTCTTTTCTTGTGATAGTTAATGGGGGAGATAACCTAAAACTATATGGATGAGATAAAAACCAAAAACTAATTAATCCATACTCGAGACACTTATGGACTACTTTTTCAACTCTTTCGAAAGAGCACATATCGAAAGCAAACATCATTCCAACTCGTCGTATTTCTAAAATTTCCGGATCTTGTTGAAGCATATCTGCAAGTAATTTACCGTTTGTTTCTACTTCAGAATAATCTACTTCGCTAGTTAGAACTTCAAGAAATGCATTCGCAGCAGCACATATTACAGGATTTCCTCCAAATGTTGTAATGTGTCCTAACATTGGTTGATGTGTAAATTTAGAAAGGTTTTCTTTTGAACTAATTAAAGCACCAATAGGAAGGCCTCCACCTAATGCTTTACCTAAAGTAAGTACATGAGGCGCAACACCGGACCGTTCAAATGCAAAGTTTTTGCCAGCTCTACCCATACCACATTGAATTTCATCAAAGATTAATAAAGCTCCAACTGATTCACACTTTTCTTTAAGAGCCATCAAAAAAACAGTATTGCTTTCTCTAACCCCTGCGTCACCTTGAATTGTTTCAATGATTACACCTGCTGTTCTTTCAGTGATTTTATCTAAGTCTGTAATTGAATTATGTTCTATAAACTGAATGTCTGAAATTAATGGTCTGTAAGCTCTTTTTTTACTTTCGTTTCCAGATATACTGAGAGATCCATTTGTACTTCCATGGTATGAACCACTAAATGAAATTATTTCAGTTCGTTTTGTGACACGTTTTACTAATTTAATGGCAGCTTCATTGGCTTCTGTACCTGAGTTAACTG
>CALPOI020000082.1 GCA_943325145.2 Candidatus Planktophila lacus
ATACCACCTATGGTAATCGATAATCTTTGACCTAACCATCTATCTGCAATTAAACCTCCAAATAGTGGAGTGAAATAAACAAAACCTCCAAAGAAACCATAAATTAATGAGGCGTCTTCACTTGGAATATTTAATCCGTTTTCAACCCACAACTTTGTCATGTACAACATTAAGATACCACGCATTCCATAGTAGCTAAAACGTTCCCACATTTCTGTAAAAAACAATAAATACAAACCTTTTGGATGTCCAAAAAGTGTTCCTTGTGCTTCAATTCTTTCGATTAAACCTGTTTTAGAATTCATTTTAATTTAAAATTTGAAATGTGAAAGTAGGAAATAAATTTTAATTAATATCTTTCCGATGGAAATTATACAAAAAATGTTAATAAATATACATTGTCATTCTTACACTAACAATGGTCTTGAGATCTTAAATTGTGAAGGTTCAATTCCTTCCTCATTTTTCTCCTATGGATTACTAAGTGACAGTATTAACTCTAACATTGATCCTACAATCATTACCAATAATAAATGTATCGCAATTGGTGAAATAGGTTTAGACAAAACGTTCCAAACACCTATTAATAAACAAATTGAACTTTTCAAAAAACAAGTATTGCTCGCAAAGGAAAACGAATTACCTATTCTATTACATTGCGTAAAAGCATGGAATGAAATACGCGCTATAAAAAAAGAAATTCAAACAAACTCGTGTTGGATCTATCACGGATTTAGAAAAACAAGTATTGCTTCGGAAGTATTGAATGAAGGGGTATTCATCAGTATTGGTACTGCAGTTCTTTTCGATAAAAAATTACAAGAATGCGTCAAAGTAATCCCAATGCAAAAGTTATTTTTAGAAACTGATGCTACAATGGAATTTTCAATTCAAGACGTTTATGAAAAGGTAGCGCTGTTAAAAAATGTATCTTTGCAAGAACTAGAGCAAAATATATTTGAAAACTTTTTAAATCATTTTAAAAAATGGGACATTGGTTGGAAAGAACCGAACTACTGATCGGTGAGCAAAAAATTGAACAATTGAAAAACGCTCACGTTTTAATCGTTGGACTTGGTGGTATTGGCTCATTTGCGGGAGAATTCATCGCAAGAGCAGGTGTTGGCACCATCACATTAATAGATGGAGATAAATTTGACATAACAAATAAAAACAGACAATTAACAGCACTTACTTCAACTATTGATATAAATAAAGCAGTGGTACTTGCAGAACGAATTAAAGAAATTAATCCAGACGCAAAAATCAACGTTATTGAAGAGTTTGTGGTTCCTGAAAGAGTTTGGGAGCTACTTAATACGTACCAACCAGACTACGTAATGGATTGTATCGACTCTGTTACACCAAAGCTAGAATGGCTAGTGGCATGCATCTCTAAAAAAATAAAGATCATCTCACACATGGGTGCTGGGGGTAAATTAGATCCTTCTAAAGTTAAAGTTGAAACATTGGACAAAACGCATAATTGCAAACTAGCACACCACATAAAAAAACGACTAAAAAGAAAGGGAATTACAGGATTTAGAAGAATTAAAGCTGTATATTCTTCAGAAATTCAACTAAAAGATTCACTTAAATTAACAGATGGGACAAATTTCAAACGTTCTTTCTATGGAACAATTAGTTACATGCCTGGACTTTTCGGTTTGTACGGTGCTGCAGAAGTAATTAAACACTTAACCAAAGATAAATAATCAGTTTAAGTAAGTCAACTTAACTAAATAATTAACAAATAATTGAATCTTAAATACATAGCGATTATAATTTGTTTTGGTCTGTTAATTTCATCTTGCTCCGATGAAGCAAAGGACAAAAAAAACAATTTACCTCTCATTGTTAATACAGGGGCTGATGCTAGCTATGCCAATTACAACGCAATCTATCTTCCAAAATTACACCTTGATTTAGACATAAATTTCGAAAATAAAATCATTTACGGAGTTGCTAAATACGAAATAGGTAAACGAACCAGTGACACATTGATATTAGACATTGCTCACCTTCAAATTCAAAAAGTAAGTGTGATTACCAAAAGAAATAAAGAGATAAATACAGATTATCTAATTGGAGTTGAAGACAGCATAAAAGGGTCACCGTTGAGTATAAGTATCCCATCCGATGCAAAAAATATTGTCATCTACTACCAAACAAATGAAGGAAACCCTGCTTTTCATTGGTACAAGCAATCAATTAAGCAACCTTATCTTTATACTATACCAAATGAAAATTTAACCCGAAACATTTTACCTTGCCAAGATCTAGAAAATTTAACTCTAAAGATGGACGCAACCATAAAAAGCACCAACCAGTTAGTCCCATTATTAAACTTACCTTTACCTCCTAAAAAAATAGACAGTACAACCTATACTTATCGTTCGGATTATTCACTTCCTATCCAATCGTTCGGACTTATTGCTGGGAAATTCAAAAAAGCAAAACTTTCCAATAAAACAACTGTTTTTTATGAACCTTCAAATAAAAACGTAATAAAAGAATTAAAACATTTTTCATACTGGCGTAAAAACATAGAAAGTATTTATGGGAAATTTCCATTTAAGAACTTCCAATTAGTGATTCTACCCTCATCGTTTACGTATAATCGATTAGGTTTTAAAAATCTGTTAGCGTTTCATTCAAGCGGTTTTTCTACCCGAAATCAATCAACCAATTTTATCATTGAAGAACTAATCAATGGTTGGCCGAATCCCCTTTTTAGTCCATCGTGTCAAAACGAACTTAAATTCAGAGAAGGAATCGAAAAATACCTAAAAAACAAACTTATTGAACTGAACATTAACAAAGAATCAGCTGATATTCAAGAGAAAATAATTATCAATCAGTTTTACTATCAAAAAGCTGTCAAACAAAACCCTTCGTTTCTACCTAATTCTCTCCCTTCTTGTAAAGAACAAAAAAACTCTCCATTTACTATCGATCGCTACCAAATAAAAGGATATTTCTTCGCAAAACAATTAGAAAAAGTAATAGGCACAGAACAAACAATTGAATTTTTCCATGATTTTTTATCCAGAAGGGAACAACAATCCTTAATTTCATTTTCTGATGCAGTTGAAGTTCGAAACAAAGAATTAAAAACTGAAATCGTTTCTACAACAAGCTGGTACAATACTGACAACCTTCCTAGACTAAGGTTTATAAACAAGAATCAAAAGTTAAAACGAATCGTACAATTCAAAAAAATAATTGATCAACGAAAAATCAACCTCAAACAAGCACGTAAAAGTTCAAATGGATTCACAAGTGCCGATTGGTTACTTTTTATATCCCTCCTACCTTCAAATTATCCGTTAGAGAAAATTTTGTTCATTCAAAATAATTATCCTTTTGCCTTACAGACCAACAAAGAGACACAATTAAGTTGGTGGAAATATCTTCTTAAGCGTAATCAAAATGAATTACCTCTAGAAGCATCTAAATTCCTAAGCTCTACTGGAAACATCAATCAATTGTTCCCACTTTACAAAATGCTATTTCACAATGACAAAGCAGTTGCTTATCAATTATTCAAAGAGAATAGTCTTACCTACCCTCTAGAAACAATCGAAATATTAACGTCAATCTTCAAAAACTATCCCCCTAAAAAGAGTATGCAAAAAATGCCATTAAAAGATAACGTATTGACACCTCAACTACAAGATTCAACAAAAGAAAGTAGTAAAAAATAGTAAGAATGTATAAAAAGCTATTACTGCCAAATGGCTTGTGGCTATTCTCCGTTTTAACAGCAATTCCACAGCCTTGACTTTTGGTTCTTTTGGTCAAGCAAAAGAACAGAGATTTCCACCTTTTTGCATTGCCAAAAAAGGTGGAGCCAAAAACGCTAGCGCTAAAATAAGATTGCTAATTTTTACGGATCATTTCGCGCTACAAATTGAAACTCACTTCCTCCGAAGTCGTAAGCTCAAACAGTCAATTTGCAATGCGCTGCACTCCCTCAAAATTTACGCAATCATATTTCAAGGCGATATTAAATTTCAGTCATTCATAGATTCTAACTCCCAATTCCAAATCATCCTTTTGGCCTTGGAATTGTTGGGTTTTGTGAACGAAATGAAAAGTTAGACTTTTGTAGGTAGCTGTGCAGCAGATCACCTATAAAATCAACATTTCAGGAGCGAACAAAATAAAGCGCTCGAAGCAATGATCTTTAATAAATCCGAAAATTGCGTTTTAACAGCAATTCCTCAGCCTTGACTTTTGGTTCTTTTGGTCAAGCAAAAGAACAAAGAATCCCAAAAATTCAATATAAACCACTCATTCATAAAAAATGCTCGTCTGTTAAAACAAACGAGCATTAAAATTTTACATTTATAGCTAAAAACTAGATTTTAGCCTGAAATCTTTACTCCTCTCCGAATTTATCAATCACTTGTTGAGTAACACCTGTATTCGAGAATCCTCCGTCGTGGAAAAGATTCTGCATGGTCACATAACGAGTTAAATCAGAAAACATTGAAATACAGTAATCTGCACATGCCACAGCAGAAGCATTACCTAATGGAGACATTTGCTCTGAGAAATTAATGAATTCTGTAAACCCTTTGATTCCTTGGCCTGCGGTAGTAACTGTTGGTGACTGAGAAATTGTATTTACACGAACTTTCTTTTTAATTCCATAATGGTATCCAAAAGAACGAGTAATAGACTCTAACAATGATTTTGCATCTGCCATATCATTGTAATCAGGGAAGATACGTTGTGCAGCGATGTACGTCAGTGCAACAACAGAACCCCACTCATTTAAAGCGTCTAATTTGTATGCGGAAGCCAATGTTTTATGCAAAGAGATTGCAGAAACATCCATTGTTTGACCATAAAAACGGTAATCGTTTTCAGTATAATGTTTTCCTTTACGAACATTCGGTGACATCCCAATTGAGTGAAGAATAAAATCTAATTTTCCACCCAAAATTTCCATTGCTTGGGAGATTAAATTATCTAAATCTTCTACACTTGTTGCATCTGCAGGAATAATTTGACTTCCTGTTTTCTCCGCCAAATGATTTATTTCACCCATTCTCATTGCGATTGGTGCATTTGTTAACACAAATACAGCTCCTTCTTCATGTGCGCGTTCTGCAACTTTCCAAGCAATTGATTGCTCGTTCAAAGCACCAAAGATAATTCCTCTTTTTCCTTTTAATAAATTATTTGCCATAATAGTTCAAGCTTTGATACAAAGTTAGTGATTTAAACGAAATCATGAAACTTTCTGGTTTTTTGGAAATAATTATATTTTGTTGTACTAGCAATTTTTAATTGAGTTAGCATTTACAAAAAAACTTCTTAAAAATTGTAAAGTCTATTTTCATATGTTTTCAAATTGACAAAATATTTTTATTACCTGGCAAAAATGAAAAACTCGAGTTTATTAGAAAAACGTAAAATTTAAAAATTCGTAAATAAAATCGATTAATATTTTTTTTACATAGAATATTTTCAAGTAAAATCAGAAACCAATTTAGGAATATTTTAATAGTTTACGTAACATTAATATCGAAAAATTTACATCACTTGTATAAAAACTAAAAATTTTATAAATTTGTAATATGGCGATTATAGATGTATTAAAATATGATGGTCCAAACAATGTGCTAGTTTGGAAATGGCGGAGTGCTAGTAATTTAAATAGAGAAGAAGAATTACGCTACGGTACTCAACTTGTAGTTAATCAATCTCAAGAAGCATGCTTTATTAAGGGTGGGCAGTTGCTTGATGTATTTGGACCTGGTACACACACTCTTTCATCAAAGAATCTGCCAATATTATCAAGTATTATTGGTCTTGCATTTGGTGGAGACAGCCCATTCAAAGCAGAGGTTTATTTCGTTAACAAGTCTGTTTCAATGGATGCTAAGTTCGGTCTGATTCCATTTAATATGCTTGAACCAAATTTCAAAGTTCCAATACCGGTAACAAGCAGAGGTAGTTTTGCTTTAAATGTATCTGATAGTAAGGCATTCTTAAATAAAATCGTTGGAACTGTTCCTGATTTTGAAACAAGAACATTGGCTCAATATTTTAGAGGTGTAATCGTTGAAAATGTAAAAAATGCTATTACTAAAATTGCCAAGGAGCAAAAATTGAGTCCTTTGGAATTAGAATCTATCGTTTACGAAGTTGGGAATGCTGTTCGAGGGTTCATGGGTAACACAATTAGTGATTATGGCCTGGAATTAAAGCTCTTCAACATTGAGGCGATTCCAATTATAGATGATGACCAACGAGTTAAAGACATTGTTGCGCAATATCAAAAGCTAATGTCTGAAGATGCAGCTGAAAGAATGAGGTTAAATAGAAGAGCTGAAAACCTCGAGGTGTATAGAACAGAAAGGAGTTTCGATACTGCAGAAACAGCTGCCGAACATATGGGTGGAGGTTTAGGTGGAGATGGCGGAAATCTAATAGGCACAATGGTAAGTATGGGCATGGTAAACCCATTAGCTAATCAAATGGGAAACATTATACAGAATAGTATGCCAAATAACCAACCTGATGTTTCAAATAACAATGAAAAAGTATTTGAAGACCTAAAAAAATTAGGAGAACTCAAAGCGATTGGAGTTTTATCTGATGAAGAATTTAACGAAAAGAAAAAAGAATTACTAAATAAAATTAAATAAACAAATCATAGGAATAATTATTGAATTAATCGTCATAATTTCCTGTTGAATTTTTAATAGACGATGCAAAAAAAGAAATGTGATTATAACTTGCTTGTTACTTAAATCTTTATTAGAATTAATAAGTAAATTATATGTTTTCACACTAGTAAGACCTTTGCAAATCAAGAAGAAACAAGTTATAATTAATTTAAATTGAACTAATATGAAAAGAAAATTAAGACTTTATTCAGTAATATTGTTTCCAATAACAATATTATTAATGGTTTTATTACCCTCAGAAAAATTAATAATGAATACTTTATTATTTTCAATTGTTGTATTCATAAGTTTATGGTTAATATCATTTTTTGTAGAAGGGAATTCCACAAAAAACATCATTAAAAACGATGATAATGCAACTAATTTGAATTCAGACAACAATAATAATATTGAAATCCCTAATAAATGTCCTCAATGTAAGAATCCCAACACCAAAAGAATTAGATTGTGTGAATGGTGTGGAAGCCAAATTTTTTAAAACCTATACGATGAACTGTCCTACATGCAAGAATCCAATTTCTGATTCGGCGCCTAGCTGCGAATGGTGTGGACTCAAATTAAAACCCGAACAAAATAATTTAAATCAAAATTCAGTTGAAAAAAATGTTCCTTGATCCACTTTGTCAAGTGGCAGAAAATTTCTTTTGATATTACTGTTAATAATATTCTTTTTATTCATATATTTTCAAATCAATCCAATCAGATAATTTTTTTATGAAAAACATAACCGTTATTATTGGAATTATTTTAGTATTAATTAATACTGTAGCTAGTTTAATATTTCAAGATTACTCAACCCATAAAATGCTGTTTTCTGATTTCAGTATTATACTAACAACAGGTCTTTTATATCTTATATATCAAATAAAAACTGCAAATGGCTTCAAAATAGGTTATACATTATTTTTTAGTTTAACTGGCTTAACAAGATTTATTTGTGCTATATCCTCAAGTAACAAATTTCAAAATAATTATGCCGTTTTAATATTCATTATTATTTTGTGTATAGAGTGTGTTTTGATATTTGTTAGTAAAGTTATGAGCAACAAATAGAGAAATTAATACACATTTAAGTGAAAAATAATCTATTCCAAAAAAATCATTTTTAAACTAATAAAGTAGTTCAATTATATAAAACTAATCTTTAAAAACATAATCATCTTGATTATATCACATTTTAAAACAAGTAAAAAGTTGGATTATAGATAAATCTCTAATCCATCATATGCTACAAACACATTCGATGGTAGCATTGCCGTAATTGAATCATGCGTTCCAAATAAATGAGAAATATGTGTAAGATATGCTCTTTTTGGTTTTACCTCTTCGATTAATTGTAATGCTTCTTTTAGATTAAAATGAGAAATGTGCTCTTCTAAACGTAGTGCATTCACAATCAACACTTCCGTTCCACGTATCTTTTCAATTTCTTGAGAAGAAATTGTTTTTGCATCAGTGATATACGTGAAATTCTTAAAACGAAATCCAAGTACTGACATTTTATAATGCATTACCTCTATTGGTTGAACCTTTAAACCACCTGGTAATTCGAAAGTAGTTAACCCTATTTCATTAATTTGTAGGGAAGGTATCCCTGGATACTTATCTTTTGAAAAAACATAATGAAATTCACGATGTAGCGCTGTTTTTACTGAGTTTGAGCAATAGATCTCCATGTCTCTTTCCTCTTTGAAATTGAACGCTCTTACATCGTCTAAGCCTGCAATATGATCTTTGTGTTCATGAGTAAACAGCACAGCACGCAATGACTTTACTTTTGCACGCAACATTTGATACCTAAAATCAGGCCCTGCATCTACAACAAAATTTTCATTGTTGTAAGACACTAAAATAGAACTTCTTAGTCTATTATCCTTTTTATCAGAAGAAGTACATACATGGCAATCACAAGCAATTACAGGAACACCTTGTGAAGTCCCCGAACCTAAAACTGTTATTTTCAATCCTGAATCCATGTTTTTGTAGTTAACAACCCTTTCAGTACTATTCCCCACCCTATCATCAAAAATAACCCTCCAATTGGAGTAATCGGTCCAATGAATGCACCAAATTTAACACCTAAAAGTGACTGTAACGCTAATAAATAAATCGAACCAGAAAAAAAGAGAACGCCTATTGTTAGTACTATACGAATACGCTCCCAAGATAGTTGAATATGTTTTGTCAAAATAGCCAATAGTAACAGACCCAAACCATGATACATTTGGTACTTTACTCCGGTTTCAAAAGAAGCTAAACGCTCTTCCGTAAGATGGGCCTTTAAAGCATGGGCTCCAAAAGCGCCCAACACTATGCTGACAATGATAAAGATCACTCCTGTGACTAACATTTTCTTCATCGAGCTGTCAATTTTATGAGTATCCATAATAATTCTAGGTTAATTTTCCATTAATGCTTTGGCATGTGCAATCGCTGATGGATTGATATCATCACCACTCATCAAACGAGCAACTTCTTCTACACGTTCCTCTTCAGAAAGAGGAAGTACCTGTGTGGTTGTCACTCCGCTTAAA
>CALPOI020000083.1 GCA_943325145.2 Candidatus Planktophila lacus
AATGTAAACACTATGTGTAAAGTTTAAGGTTCCATTTGTGTTTGAATTAATTTTAAAACAAAAAACAGAAAATAGTAGAAATGAGAAAGAAATGACTTCGTTTGAATTCAAAAAAAGTCCAAATAATAACATGGTCAAAATAGAATAGTGGATAATTATTGTTTTTTTATTATGTGAAGTTAATTTCAAGTTCATGATTGAGGTAATTATTAAGCAGCTGTAAAATACCAAATAACAAATATCAGAAATCAATAGTTTTGAAAATTGGACCATTTGTTCGCTCGATAAAAAAGTGTTCCAATAAAATTCATTGGAACCTACAAAAAAACAAGTACCGATTAGAAGTAGGAGGGAACGACTGTCTTTTGTAAAAAAGTAAAAATACCCTGTAACAAACAAAAAAATAATTTCATTCAGTGGAAATGGAAAAATTAGTTGTCTGTTTTGTAACCATCCAATTGAAGCATATACAATTAGTGTGGTTATAAGTAAGGTAGTTGTTTTACTCTGAGGCGTCATTTTTTTGATTTCAAAGCTTCTTCTATGTATTTAAATGTTGAAAGTACTTGTGGTTGACCGTTTACCACTGCTACGTCATGTTCGAAGTGAGCACTTGGCTTTCCATCATACGTTACAATCGTCCAATTATCGTCTGCTTGAACAACTCTTTCGGTACCCAAGTTAATCATTGGTTCTATCGCAATTGTTAGACCTTCTAAAATTTGTTTTCCAGTTCCCCTTCTACCATAATTTGGTACTTGAGGTTCCTCGTGCATTGTTTTTCCAAGTCCATGACCAACTAAGTCACGTACTACACCGTAACCATGCTTTTCAGCATGTTGTTGAATGTGAAATCCAATGTCTCCAATTCTATTACCTATTCGTGTTTGTTCAATTCCTATTTGTAAGCATTCTTTAGTAACTTCCAGTAGTTTTTTTACTTCCGGGGTAACTTCACCTACTTCAAAAGTGTAGGCATGATCACCATAATACCCTTCAAAGTAAGAACCACAATCCACTGAGATAATGTCTCCTTCTTTTAGTGGTTCATTGGTAGGAATTCCATGAACGACTTGTTCGTTGATTGAAATGCATAATGTATTTGGGAAATCGTATAATCCTAAGAAACCAGGAATTGCATTTTGGGTACGAATGTATTCTTCTGCAATTTTATCTAAAAATAAGGGCGTTACTCCAGGTTTTATCTCAGCAGCTAAGATTCCAAGTGTTCTACTAACTATTTGTGCCGCTTCTCGCATTATTTCGATTTCTGCGGGTGTTTTGTAAAATATTTGTTTTTTATTAAAAAGTCCCAATTTTATGAATTTTAAATAGATAAAAAAAGCTGAATCCACGAATGAATTCAGCCTATATATTCAATAGATGTATTAAGCTAATACCGCTTTAACTTTGTCTGATGCTTCTTGAAGTAAAACAGCTGAATGAACATTTAAACCTGATTCATCAATCAGTTTTTTAGCTTCTTCAGCATTTGTTCCTTGCAAACGAACAATAATTGGAACAGGAATAGAACCAATGTTTTTGTAAGCGTCTACAACTCCTTGCGCAACTCGATCGCAACGAACGATTCCACCAAAGATATTGATAAGAATTGCTTTTACATTCGGATCTTTTAAAATGATGTGAAATGCTTTTTCAACACGTTCAGCATTTGCAGTTCCTCCAACATCTAAGAAGTTTGCTGGGTTACCTCCAGATAATTTAATTATATCCATAGTAGCCATTGCAAGACCAGCTCCATTTACCATGCAAGCAACATTTCCGTCAAGTTTTACGAAATTTAAACCTGCAGCATCAGCTTCCACTTCTGTTGGATCTTCTTCTGTGAAATCTCTCATTGCTGCATAGTCAGGATGTCTGAATAATGAATTTTCATCCAAAGAAACTTTTGCATCAACAGCGATGATTTTGTTATCAGAAGTTTTAAGTACTGGATTGATTTCGAACATTGAGGCATCACATCCTTCGTAAGCTGCATACAATGAAGTGACAAATTTTGTCATTTGTTTGAATGCTTCACCTGATAAACCTAAGTTGAATGCAATTTTACGTGTTTGAAAACCTTGTATACCAACTCTTGGATCAATTTCTTCTTTGAAAATTAAGTGAGGAGTATTCTCAGCAACAGTTTCAATATCCATTCCACCTTCAGTTGAATACATAATGATGTTTCTTCCTTTTTCTCTGTCTAATAATACAGACATATAGAATTCAGATACTTCGCTTTCGCCTGGGTAGTAAACGTCTTCAGCTAACAATACTTTAGAAACTAATTTACTTTTACCATTTGTTTGAGCAGTTTGTAAATGTCCTCCAAGTATACCGCTTACTTTTTCTTCAACTTGGTCTAGACCTTTCGCTAAAACTACACCATGAGATCCAGTTTCATCGATTGTTCCTTTTCCTCGACCTCCAGCGTGAATTTGAGCTTTAACAACGTACCAACTTGTACCTGTTTCTTCTGTTAATTTTTTTGCTGAAGCTACCGCGTCTTCAACTTTTTCAACGACAACTCCTCTTTGTACAGCCACACCGTACTTTGTTAGAATTGATTTTCCTTGGTATTCGTGTAAGTTCATGTTCAGAATTTTGCAGGGTAAAGGTAAAATTTTATCCTTAATTTTTCAATTTACTTTATAAATATTTCTATCTTTTTATTATTTCTTCATCAATTTCCATGCTCCATGGATTGGATGAGATATAAATTCATTTTCTTTCCGCTTTTTGATTGAATGCCATAATGTCTCAAAACCATGTTGTAATGCAATTTCTTCTGATTTTGTACTTTCTTTGAGTACCTCTGTAGAAGTAAAGTGAGTTTTGATGAAGTTTGTATCGAAATCTCCGGAGACAAAAGCATCATGTTGAAGCACATACAAACAAAAATCTAAGTTGTTTTTGATTCCAGCTACTTGATAGTTTTTGAGCGCTTTAATCATTTTTGAAATTGCGTCTTCTCTAGTCTCGCCCCAGGTGATTACTTTTGCAATCATTGGGTCATAGTAAATTGGGATCTCCATTCCTTCTTCAAAAGCATCGTCCACTCTTAAATGAGTATCAGAAGGTGTTCGGTAACGTATTAATTTTCCAATGTCAGGGGTGAAATTCGAAAAAGTATCTTCTGCATACAATCTAATTTCTACAGAATGGCCATTGATTTTTAGTTCGTTTTGTTTTTTTGGCAATGGTAAATTCATAGCAACTTTGATTTGCCATTCTACTAAATCCAGTCCGGTAATTTCTTCTGTTACAGGGTGCTCTACTTGCAGACGAGTATTCATTTCAAGAAAGTAAAAGTTTAAATCAGCATCCAATAAAAACTCTACTGTTCCAGCACCAATATAATTGCAAGATTTACAAACATTTATAGCCGCATCACCCATTTTTTTTCTGAGTTCAGGTGTGATGATTGCACTTGGAGCTTCTTCAATTACTTTTTGATGTCTTCGTTGAATACTACATTCTCTTTCAAATAAGTAGACCTGGTTACCGAAGTTATCACCAAAGACTTGAATTTCTATGTGTCTTGGTTTGTCAACGAATTTTTCGATAAAAACAGCATCGTTTCCAAAGGAAGATTTTGCTTCGCTTTGGGCCATTTTCATTTGACTCTCTAATTCATATTCATTTGTAACTAAGCGCATTCCTTTTCCCCCACCTCCGGCAGAAGCTTTAATTAAAATCGGATATCCTACTTTTTGTGCGATTTCTTTAGCTTCATTTACGGAAGATATTGCTTGGTCAATACCTGGAACTAATGGTACATTGAACTGAGCTACCGCTTGTTTAGCACTAAGTTTATCCCCCATTATTTCAATAGACTCAGGTGAAGGTCCGATGAAAATAATACCAGCTTCGGTGATTTTTTTAGCGAATTCACTGTTCTCGGACAAAAAACCATAACCAGGATGAACTGCATCTACTGCATGTTTTAGACATAAGTCTATTAGTACTTCTTGCTTTAAATAGCTTTCGTTAGATGGCGATGCTCCTATGTGATAGGCCTCGTCAGCTTCGCGTACATGAAGACTATCTTTATCTGCATCAGAATAAACTGCTACACTAATTATATTCATTTTTTTTAGCGTTCGAATTATGCGGCGTGCTATTTCACCTCGGTTCGCAATAAGTACTTTCTGAATTTTTATCATTGAAATACTGAGTTAGTTTATTACTATTTTACTGTTGCAGTTGGAGTAGTTGTTTTGTTATTGGAGTGCTTCTTAGTAGGGATCGGTTGTACGTTTGAGCGGTTCGGTTTTATGATTCTTTTTTTCTCTTTTCTTCTAAAAATATCCAAAAAACCTTGGTACAACTCAAAATCATTAAGTGATGAAAAATCATTTCTATAGCTTAAACCTATTCCTTGTGTATTTAAACTGTTGAGTTGAATACTCGTATTTAAATCGTTGGTTTCATTAAATCCATTGACACTTAAGTTTCCTTTTTTGGTGAGTTTATATTCTAAATTGAAGTTGCTTATTAATATGCTTTGAGGAGTATTAAGTGAGGTTACAGAAGCACGACCGATACTTCCATTTACGACCAATTTACCATCGAAAAAGTTTTTAGAAACACCGATTGCAATCTTATCTGAATTTTGGAGGTTGTTAATGTCTTGATTATTTTCATTATTTAAGTTGTTGCTAGCTGTATTGTAGGTCAGATTTAGCTTATATTCTTTTGAGAGATCTCCGAGAATACTGTTTATTTGACTAGAGACTAAATCTGCAACGGCATTTGTTCCTACATCCGTACTGCTTGAAAGTAAAGGTTGGAATTTTTTCCATAAAAATAATGAAATGAACTGCTTATTTAGCTCGTCTTTATTCGTGTTTATTCTTGAAATCGCGGCTTTTGCATCATCGTTAATTCCTGTCCCTGTGTTTGGTAGCTCGAATTCAAAAGCTATTTTTGGTTGCTTGATAGTTTCTTGAAGTTTTAATTTGCATTTTACAGCCTGCATAGTTTGACTATTCGTTGATTCCGCAGGTATAATTTCTTTAAGGTTTGTAGTAACTGTATAGTAGGTCGTTAGGTCAAGCAGCGCTTCATAGGGGTCTCCTGACCAACTGATAGTTCCTTCTTCTTGTATATTAAAATTTTGCTTAATTGGTCCTAAAACAAATGTATAAGTACTTTGATTTGTTTTGTCGTTTTTAATGGTGTACAGTCCGTTCATTGCAATATTACCAGACGGATCCATTTTTAAAGAAATATCACCACTTCCGTAAGCAATAATTTCATCTCCAGTTCTTTCATTGAATATGAGCTTGACTTGAGTCGAAGGTGTTACATGAAATTTCAGGTCTAAATCTAAGTCGAATTGAGAATAAATAGACTTGGGATTTATTGTGTCCGTTATTTTATTTTGTTTAAATTCGATAAAGTTACTTTCCTCATAATTAGTGGCTCCAAACATTGGTATGTTAATCGAAGACCCAACGTTTGTTGACAGATCAGTAGTTACATTAGCATATTCAGTTGTACCATTAATGTTTATTTCTCCTGTTGCATACACTTTTCCAAAATACACTTCGTCTTCTTTGAAGTCTGTATTGAGCAATAAAAATTTATCATTTAATGTTCGTAACCCATTTTGAGGATTAATATTTTCTAATGTTTGAATATTAATATCATAGTTCCAATTTGTGAAGTTGTCATGGTAAATGGTTGCAATAAGTGAACCTGAGTGCCCTTCTTCATCAACAAAAGGGATGTTGTCTGCAAAAAAGCCGTTTTTGTTGATTGAAATATCGCCATTTAAAGTGAACCAACTCCCAAAATCTGTCGCCTTTACTTTACCATTGATTACATTCACTTTGCCTTGCACTTCAGGATTGGAAAGAGTACCAGTAAGGTTTATTTCTCCTGAAATTTCACCTTGAACATTTGATAATATACTTTGATCGATGAATGAATTTGAAAAATGTAAATCTGTATGTTGTAAATAAATACTTAAGTTCATTTCTTTTTCAGCATTGGTGTTTACAAAGCCGTCAAAATTAAATGAGGGAACATTTTTGTATTCCATTTTCCCGTTTACGTTTATTTTTTGTGATATATAGTTCCAATTTGCGTAGGTTTCGATGTTTCCAATTTTTTCATTATTGATTATGAAATTTGTTATTGAAGCACCACATTTAATGGTTAAATTTTCCCTAAGACTTTTAATTTCTGCATTTGTTGTTAGGGTGCCTTCTAACTCAGAAGTGTTGTCAAATAAAAAATTTAAATTATTCAATTGAAACTGTTTGATATTTAAAATGGCGGGATTATTTGAACTAGATAAATCTCCATTTAATTCAATCGATTCTTTGTTGTGTTGAGCAAAGAGGTTGTTAATAAATAAATTTTCTGGAGTGTATTCAATTGAGGCTACTTGATTGATTTCCCATTTGTTTTGATTTAAATAAAAAGTAGAAGGGTAAATCATTGCTTTAAACATTGTGGGGCTTCGACTTTCCAAGTTGAATTTAAGGTCTGATTTTTGATCGTGAATTGATTTGAAATTAAGTGTGTTAGTGAGGTTGTTGTTCTTCCCTTCGGATGAAAGAGCGATTGAGTTTAGTTGTAATGAATCAAATAAAATTATTTTCTTAATTCTTAATTCGGAAGAATAGGAATTGTTTGTTATTCCAGCGTTGAATGAAATGTTTTGAAACTGAAAATTAGGTAATTCAATATCTTTTGAGTTTAAAGCGATGTAACAATTGTTATCACTTAATACTCCCTTAAGAGTTGTTTTTTTTGAAATATTCAGCGGTAGATCTAATAGCTGAACTAATTCATTTGTTTTTTGAAATACAAATTCGAATTTAAAATCATTCACAATTTTTTCAGAAGAAGTAATTGGGTAGTTTGTTAGAATTTGTTGTGCATAAATTTTATAATCTGTTAAAATTTGTTTGATGTCGATTTTCCCAATAAGTTCTGCGTTCACGATCGAGGAGTTGAGGTTGTAGTTGTAAATCCCATTTTCTTTTGAACTGTTAAATTCGATGTCGTCAACGATTAGTTTTTTTTCGCTTTTAGTAATTTTCAAATGATGACCGATTAGATGCCCTAAAAGATGGTTCGAGTTGATATCGTCAAAATTAAAATCGAATTCACCTGAGATAGTTGTGTTGGGTTCCTTTGTTATGCCAAGTGCAGTAAGATTTATTTCTTTACATTCTGTTGAAAGTTTGATTTCATTCTTATCAGTGAATTTAGCAGACGTTTCAAAATTCGCAGTCAGATTTTTATCTTCAATTGCTGCATTTAATTTAATTGAATTATTTCGGAACCTGAAAGAGTTTATAGTAATGTCTTTGTAGTTGTAATTGTAAAAATTTAAACTGTTTATTTTACTCTTTAAGCTGTCAATTTGGAAAATTGAGTTAAAATCAAATAAACCATTTAAACTAATTGATCCTGAAACTTTTCCGATATTTTCCTGTTGAATCAATTGACCTATGTTAAAACTATCAATAACAATAGATTGATAATTGTTAAGTGGAGTGTTAAACTTATAAGTATCGTTGCTTTTAACATAGTCAATTATCACATTCTTTTTGAGTGCTAAATTCCCTAATGGTGTCTCAATTTTTTTTGTATTTATTAAACAATGTTGATTTGTTCCCGTGATTGAAAGTTGGTTGAATTTGACTTTTTTCAGGTTTTTAACATAAGGATGTAGCGAAATTTTGGTCAACCCTGATACAATCGGAAAGCCAAAATTTTCGACATCTTCCAAGTTAATTTCGGCAGTTTCCAAAACATTATAATAAGCTAGATTATGCAAATATCTAAAGTCTGGAAGCACTATATCTCCTTTCACATGAGTTCCTTTTCCGAAAGATAAATCAACATTTTTTATGTTCATTTTTTTAAGGCAGTCAGTCACTGAAGTAGCAGATACAACGCAAAATTGTTCCATTCCTGCTAATTCAGAAGCGAAATACTGGATGTCTTTCATGGCAACATAACTTTTCTCCAAATGAGCGTCGAAAAACACTTTGTCATCAAAATAATAGAAGTCATGCCATTTGGAAAAATACATTGCGAATTTTGGAAGGTATACGGTGGATTGATTTGTTTTGAATCTTAATTCTTTTGTGACAATCCCTTTGTCGCTTACTTTTGCGTAGCATGCAAATTGTTTAATGTTTAAACCACATCTTTCGTGAAGAGATAATTGATGAATAGAAGCCCTTACAACGCCGTTTTTATAGCTAAAATCGTTAGCGAAAACATAAAGTTTTTTTAATTCAACATGATCGTAATTGATTTCATCTCTGAAATTCTTGAAATTATAATCATCGTAGCGAGCATCCACATTGATTAATGATAATTTATCAATTATTAATGACAATGGTTTACCAGATTTCGATTTTTCGTTCGATGAAAAGTAATTTACTATAAAGTCAAAATTGAATGCACCAGTTGTTTTTGCTTGGTATAAATTAAAATCACCGTTTTTAATTTCTAACTTTTTAAATCGTATTTCATTTTTAATATTATTGACACTTCTTAAAGTCAATAAAAGCGATTGAAATTGAGCAATGTTCTTATTATTTCTGTCTTTGATAGTTACTCCATCGAGTGCTATTTTATTAAAAAAAACGATTGAAACTCTTGATACTTTGAATGTCGTTTTTAACTCTTTTGAAAAATAAGAAGATGCAATTTGTGCAAGTTTTGTTTGGACAGGTGATGTACGGACTAAAAATGCAAAAACAATTAAGAAAGCTAAGAGCAATTCGAAGAGAATGCCATTACCAATTCTTAATAATTTAAGTATTTTTGCCATAATTTCTAAATCAATCGTTTGAAATCTTCTGTAATCATACTTGGCATTGAATCTTCTTGCGATGATACTTCTGCCGCAATTATCAAAGATACAACTATTTTGTCAAACGTAACTGCTAGTCAGGAAATCCATCGTCAATTCGGTGGAGTTGTTCCTGAATTGGCTTCAAGGGCTCATCAACAAAATATCGTTCCTGTTGTAGATGCGGCATTAAAAAAGGCGAACGTTACATTAAAAGATGTAGATGGAATTGCCTTTACAAAAGGACCTGGTTTATTAGGTTCTTTAGTCGTTGGAACGTCATTTGCGAAATCGATTGCTTTGGCGTTAGATAAACCATTGATAGATGTAAATCACATGCATGGTCATGTATTGGCGCATTTTATTGATCAAGATGGAAAATCTAAACCTAAA
>CALPOI020000084.1 GCA_943325145.2 Candidatus Planktophila lacus
GTGATTTAAAAGGTTGGGGAAATGAAGCTGCAAAGCAATATAAAGTGACAGGTATTCCTTTTACAGTATTAGTCGATAAGGAAGGTAAGATAATCAATAAAAATTTGAGAGGTCCTGAATTAGAAAAAACACTTGAATCTATTTTCGGATATTAATAATGTCTTCTTCAAAGAAAGTTTATTTTGCTTCTGATTTTCATCTAGGTGCTCCAACGTATGAATTAAGTTTATTACGTGAAAAAAACATCTGTTCTTGGATGGACTCAATACAACCTTCTTGTGAGGCGCTTTATCTTGTTGGTGATATTTTTGATTTTTGGTTTGAATATAAATACGCTATTCCTAAAGGATTTACACGTATTTTAGGAAAGATAGCATCTTTTACAGATGCTGGAATACCGGTACATGTGTTTACAGGGAACCATGATATGTGGATTTTTGACTATTTGCCGAAAGAATTAGGTGTTCAATTATATAGATCTCCTGTAATTCATCTTCTACAAGGGAAACGGATGTTTATAGGCCACGGCGATGGTTTAGGACCTGGCGACTATAACTATAAACGATTAAAAAAAATATTTGAAAGTCCAATAGCACAATTTTTCTTTGGTATTTTGCACCCTACCTTGGGTATTGGGCTTGCAGATTTCCTTTCAAAGCGTAGTAGGGCTAAATCAGGGCATTTAGACGAACAATTTCTAGGTATCGAAAATGAATGGTTGGTGCAATATGCTAAAGAACAGCAAGCAATCAATCCTGTAGACTATTATTTGTTTGGTCACCGTCATTTACCACTTAATATTTCCATTACGGGACAATCAACCTATTATAATATAGGCGATTGGATTAAATACAATACCTATGGTGTTTTGGAAAATGGTGAATTTGAGCTCTATCAATGGGATGGAACGGCGAAAAAATATGATTTTACAGTTCTGGAAAATTAGTTTTTGAAGGATTCTGTCTATTAGATGACGTGATATTCGTTGAATCAACATCCAATAATTTATATTTTAATTTTTTTCTACGGTGTTTTCTCGAAGATTCTAATTTGAAATGTGGATATATTTTATTTTCTGCGATATAAATTAAGCTAATTTGTATCACAAATAACAATGAAAAAATAATCAAATTGTAGGATTGTTGTTTTGAAGCGTGAATATCAACAGTACTTGATCTTCGACTTATTTTCTTTTCACTTTCTTGAGCTATCTTACTAAAATAACAAAGGTTGGGATTACAAATGAAAAAGTATTTAATTCCTAGTTTTTGAATTAGAACATATTTTGAATCATCTATAGTTGTTATTGTTGTTTTTTGTTGGTCATTTTTACTTGCTGTAAAAATATTGATTGGATTAGGATCAAAAAATGAAAAAGTATAATACCAAACAATTCCAAAAAATGTAAATGCAATTGGTATGAATAAAAAAGGTTTGATTTTTGATTTAGAGCGTCGTCTCAATTTTTTTAAACCAATGTAAACAAGTGTATACATGAACGGTGTAAAAATCCCTAACCAATAGATCGTATTTTGATCGGAATCAATTAATAAATACCAAATAGTATTTAATAAAACCAATAACAAAAAAAGGATAATGGCTTTTCTATTGATTTCGGATAATTTTCCGTTATTGGAATTTCTTCTATTTTTCAAACAATTATTTATTTATTTTTTCTTTCTTCGCTCTTTTTCTTTGGACAGCAAACTTAGCTCTCTACTCGTCTGTCCTGCCACAGAAGTATTTTCATCTGCCCGGCGTAATAAATAAGGGAGTACTTCTTTGATTGGACCGTAGGGTACATATTTTGCAACGTTGAATCCTTCACTGGAAAGATTATAGGATATGTGATCACTCATACCTAGTAATTGTGCGAAATAAATTCGTTGATCATCTTTATTTACATTGAATTTTTCAAGTAATTCAGTGAGTAACAGAGAGCTTTCTTCATTGTGTGTACCAGCGCATAATGAAAGATGATTAAAATTTTCTAAAATCACAGATAAGGCCTTATTATAATCGTTGTCGGTTGATCCCTTGTTAGGTTGTATCGGTGACGGATAATTCATTTGTAAAGCACGCGCGCGTTCTTTTTCCATGTAAGCACCACGTACTAGTTTAATTCCATAATGATATCCATTAATTTTTGAATCATGAATTACTTTCATAAGGAAATCAAGTCGATCATGACGATACATTTGAATCGTATTAAAAACAATTGCTTTGTCTTTATTGTATTTTGCCATCATCGTTTGAGCTAAACGGTCAATCGTATCTTGAATCCAACTCTCTTCAGCATCAATGAAAACAGGTATGCCACAATCAAACCCAGATTTACAGATTCGATCTACTCTAGAAACGATACTCGCAAATGATTTTTTTTCATTTTCAGTCAGTTCGTTTTCGATGGAATTCGCTTTTTCCAATAATGAAAATGTTGCAATTCCGGTGACCTTAAAAACTGCATAAGGAATTTTCGTGTCTTTTGAAGCTCTTACTATGGTCGCGATAATTTCATCCGTTGTTTTTTCAAAGTCTTCTTCTTTAATTTTACCTTCGACTGAATAATCTAAGATTGTACCAATATTATAGCTTGATAGTTGTTGAATTGTTTGTTCGCAATCCTTAATAGTTGTTCCTCCACAAAATTGTTTAAAGATCGTTTTTTTGATTATTGGATCAATTGGTAGATTGATCGAAAGAGCAAGATTAGTTGCCCACTTACCAAATTTAACTACAGATGGATTTCCGATAATTTTAAATAGCCAGAATGCTCGATTGAGATCAGCATCGTTTTTGCTTCGAAATGCAATCTCAGTATTCTCAAAAGTTTTCATATGTAGATAACGTGTTATTAACGGTCATGTAGAATAAGCCATCAAGATCTTTATTCGTGTTCGTGATTTTCACAACATGGCTATTTCATTATTACAAATGTAAAAATCAATTTTATCATATTAGCTTTCCAAAGTTGTATTTTTTTACTAATTTTAAATGTTGACTTTTAAAGTCTTAAATCTGAACTATGTTATTTACTGTTGATGCTGAGGGTTATTCGATTGAAATTGGTTCTTTATTGGACGGATCATTCGATTCTTTGATGATTGATAATTATTCTGAATCCAAGAAAATTATTGTTGTTGATGAAAACACTAACGAATTTTGTTTAGATTATCTAATTACCAACTTTGATTGCTTGAAGGAAGCAGAGGTAATTATGATACCCGCTGGTGAAGAGAATAAATTGCTAGATATATGCGCACAAGTTTGGTTGACTTGGGATGAATATAAAATTACTCGATCCGATGTTGTTGTTAATTTAGGCGGCGGTATGATTACAGATATTGGTGGGTTTATGGCATCGTTGTATATGAGGGGGATTGATTTTATAAATATACCTACAAGTTTACTTTCAATGGTAGATGCATCAGTAGGAGGGAAGACGGGGGTCGATCACGGGGGCATAAAAAATTTAATTGGTGTTTTTTCAAATCCAAAAGCCGTATTTATAGACCCTTTATTTTTGAGTACTTTACCTGAAGGTGAATTTTATAGTGGTTTTGCCGAAATGCTTAAGCACGGATTAATTGTTAGTCCTACCCACTGGTATGAACTTTCTGCTTTAAATGATGTGCAACAAGAGATCAACGAACGACATATTTATTCTTCTATTGTAATCAAAAATGAAATTGTTCATCAAGACCCTTTTGAAAAAGATGAGCGTAAAAAATTAAATTTTGGTCATACAATTGGCCATGCATTGGAAAGTTATTTTTTAGAAAAAGACCCAATTTCTCATGGCTACGCTGTGATACTAGGAGTGTTGTGTGAATCGTTTATTTCTTTTAAACGAAATTATATTACGATGGACGAGTTTTCAGAAATTGAACGAGTTATTGTAAAACATTATCAATTAATTGATTTATCTTCTGAAGATTATACAGAAATTATTCGATATATGAAATCCGATAAAAAGAATCGAAATAACAAAATTTTCGGCGTTTTATTAATTGGAATCGGCGAAGCAATTATAAATAAAGAATATACTACGAATGAAATTACAGATGCTTTTGATTATTTAAATCGAGTATATTCAGAATTAAATAATTAATGGCTTTCTATCTTTGTTTAAATTGTTTTAATGTGAATATAATAGATCAGTTAAAAATTATATTTTTTAGTTTTATTAGAATTTGAGTGATTTTCTAATGAAAATTAATTTTGTTTTAATTGCTTCAAGAGTTTGAATAATTTCCTGATTACTAGGCACGTTTTTTTCTAATAATTCAGGGACTACTTTGTTTTTTTTCTGCAATTCATTTTTAGCGCCGTCTAAAGTATATCCTTTTACTTTTACTAAGTAATAAATTTTGTTAAGATTTTCAATGTCTTGTATAGAAAATAATCGATTACCTTTTCTGTTTTTTTTTGGTGTGATAATTTGAAATTCTTTTTCCCAGAATCTTATTAATGAGGTGTTTACTTCGAATAGAGCAGCGACTTCACCTATGGTGTAGTAGAGTTTTGTAAGACCTGTAAGTGAGACTTTATTCATTAAAAACGATATTGTTTTCTAAAAATAATCATATTTTTGTTCGATGTCGCAATTTCGGAGATTCAAATATAGTTATTGTTTTTTGTTTTTTTTATTGATCAGTTTTAATTTGCAAGCACAAGCTGATTCAAATTCTGATTCCTTAGTACCAACTAAATCAATTCCTAAGAAAAAAAAACTTGACTTTAATTTACCAGAGGACTCAATTCCTGTAAATAAGAATGATCATGTGAATTCGATTTTGTCATTCGCTAAAACTTTTTTAGGAACTCCATATGTTAGCGCGGGGACCTCTCCAACCGGTTTTGATTGTTCTGGTTTTATAAGTTATGTCCTTGGTAATTTTGGTTTATCAATTACGCGCTCTAGTTATGGTATGGCAGAATATGGAAGAACGGTGAAATTATCTGAAGCTAAACCTGGGGATTTAATGTTTTTTAAAGGTAGAAATGCGAATTCAACTAGGATAGGTCACGTTGCAATGATATATGAAGTGTCTAAAGAAGGGGAAATAAAGTTCATACATGCAGCTTCGTCCAAGGGAATTTCTATTGATAAGTTCAATGGGAGTGGTTATTATGTTCCTCGCTATGTTACGACAAAACGCTTGGATTATGGTGTTGAAAATCGTTGATTTAGTTTTTTAAACCAATAAGTAAGCAAAATACAACTAGCGATTTTATTTAAAAGAGATATAACGTTGAGTAATATAACTGAATATTACGATAATTGTTGTTGTTAATAACTGACTAGGCATCGCCCACCAACTAAGATAGTCTACAAAAAGTTTTAATAGGCCGTAGTTCATAAATACGCTTAAGATAACAAATGCTACATGACGCATCAATTGTTTTTTTCCTGGTGTAGTGCTTTCGCTCCAAACAACATATCTACTTAAGAAAAAACCGATAGGTAAAGTTACTAGAAAGGACACAAAGAATGAAGCTATATGCGGTTTGAGTGAAAATAGGTATAAGTTCACCACTTGTTTGTTGAGAATCGTATGATAACAAAAATAATAGATAAATAGTCCAAATAAAGTATTACTTCCCCCACACGCTAAATAGTGATAAGTTTGTTTGTTAAAAAAGCGTTTAAATATTGGATAAAATATGTCTAGTACGAAGAATATTTTTGTCCTTAATTTTTCCATTCAATAATTTTAGGCAAAAATAGTAATTTGTTGTTAGTTAAAAATTTGAATAATCTTAAAATGTAACTTTTCAGGGTTGTTTCACGTAAAATAATTTGATTAACAGTTTTCTATGCGGAAATATTTAGTAATAATTATCTGTGTGCTTTCTTTTTTTATGCTTTTTTCATGTAAGCGTGAAAAGGGCAGAGTAAAAATGTTTTCTGTTTTTACAAATAACCATGATTTGAGAAGTATTCAGAAAAAAAAGAAGCTTGTCGTACTTTTTGAAAAAAGCAAAACTTCATTTTTTAAGAATAATGGAAAAAAAATGGGGTTTGAGTATGAATTATTGAAAGAATTTGCAAAAGAAATTAAAGTTGAATTAGTAGTTCAAATTATCACTAAAAATACTGTTGTAGAAAAAGAGTTGATTCGTAACCATTGCGATATGGTGGCATGTGGTTATACGGTAACGAAAAAAAGAAAAGAAAGAATTGGTTTTACAATGCCTTACATTAAAACTCCTCAAGTACTAATTCAACGTTTGCCATCAAAAGATTCTTCTGTTCAATATATCAAAGATCCAAACGAATTAAAAGACAAAGCAATTCATGTAAGAATAAATTCAAGTTATTTCGAACGCTTACAACATTTGTCAAATGAAATTGGAGAACCAATACGGATTGTAAATATAAACCGATGGATTACCCCAGAGGAATGTATGGCGCAGGTTGAAAAAGGTATTTTTGATTATACCGTAGTTGACCGTCACATAGCTGTTGCAAATAATTATTACTTCAAAAAATTAGATCATTCGTTAGTTTTGGGAATTAATCAAAACATTGCTTTTGGAATTAGAAAAGATGCTGAAAAGTTAAAAGAAAGATTTGACCAATGGTTAAAAAATTATATGCAGCATCCTCATTATAAATTTCTGAAAAACAATTATTTTAGTGGAAAGGAAATTAGTACAAAGTCTTTTGAGAGTCATTATAAAATGAGGTATGGGAAAATATCACCGTATGATCATTTTTTTCAAAATAACGCAAAGAAATACAACGTTGAATGGGAGTTGTTAGCTGCAATTATTCATCATGAATCTAAGTTTACACCAAATTTAATAGGTGCTGGTGGAGCTTTTGGATTGATGCAATTTATGCCTTCAACAGGAAGAAAGTATGGGGTTTCTGCCGCTTCTACGCCTGAAGAACAAATCGAGGCGGGAGCCATTAAACTTGGAAATGATTGGAATTACTATTCAGAAATTAAAGATGAAACTCAACGAATTAAATTTATTTTAGCAGCATATAATGGGGGTAGCGGAAAACTAGCTACTGCAAGAAAATTAGCGGTGCAAAATGGTTTAGATCCTAATTTATGGGAGGAGAATGTTGAGCTAATGATGAGAGGTCGCTCAATTGGTAATTATGTAAAAAGTGTTTACTCTAAATATTTGTACTATAAGTATTTAGAATATAAATAATAAGTTGTGCGGAAGTTAATTGTTATACAAGGACCAACAGCAAGTGGAAAAACAAAATTAGCTATACAATTAGCTAAAATCTTAAATACTGTTGTAGTTTCAGCGGATTCAAGACAATTTTATAAAGAAATTCAAATTGGTACTGCTAAACCAACATTGGAAGAACAGGAAGGAGTAAAGCATTATTTTATTGATTCCCATTCAATTCATTCTCCTGTTACTTCTGCTCAGTATGAAAAAGAAGCGATACAATTGCTAAATGAATTGTTTATTTCAACACCGTTTATTGTATTAGTTGGAGGTTCAGGAATGTTCATTGACGCGCTTTGTGATGGTATCAATGAAGTTCCTAAAAATGATTTAATTAAGGAGCAATTAAACTCAGAACTACTGACAAATGGACTTCCTTTTTTATTATCGGAATTAAAAATTAAAGATGAATTTTATTTCCAAAAGGTAGATAAAGGAAATCCACTTCGAGTTATCCGAGCATTGGAAGTAATACGTGCAACTGGATCTACTTATAGTTCTTTTTTGGATAAGAATTCAATTGTAAAACGAGATTTTGAAACAATAAAATTTGTCATTGATTTACCTAGAGATCAGCTTTATGAAAGAATTAACTTACGTGTAGATAATATGATTTGTAATGGTTTATTAGATGAAGTTAAAAGTGTGCTTGAATTTAAAGCTCTCCAAAGTTTAAATACCGTTGGCTACAAAGAATTGTTTTGCTATTTGAATTCCGAAATTGACTTTAAGGAAGCTGTTGAATTGATTAAAAAAAACACACGGAATTATGCGAAACGACAACTTACGTGGTTCAGAAAGGATGTCCGCACTATTTGGCTAAAGAAAATAGCAACTAATGAACAATTAATCGAAGTTCTTACATTTATAAAACGAGAGTGATATTAAAAGTTCTAACTTTTTTTATGGTTTTGTTAATTTTTATTTTAGCAAGAATTAACAACCCAAGTATGAGCTATTTTTTTATTTTTGTCTTAATAACTTAAATCGTACTGTAATGAACAAAATTTTATTTTTTCTATTTGTTTTTGTCTCACTTTCTAGTGTTGCTCAAAAAATTAAATTGAAAGTAAGTGGTGAAAAAGACACTACAGTTTTTTTAGTGAAGTATTATGGCAAAGGCATGTACTATGCTGATACTGCTATAATGAAAAATGGTATTGTTGAATTTAGCGGTAAAAAACAAAAGCCAGGTGTGTATGCGTTATTATTGTCAGGTCAAAAATATTTTGATTTTTTATACAACAACGAAGAGGTAGTAATTGAAACTACTTCTCCTGAATTTATCCCTACAATGAAGGTCAAAAAATCCATTGAAAACTCAATTTTCTTGGATTATGTTCAGTTCATGAATGAAAAAAGAACAAAAGCGAAAGAGTTATCTGATCAACGTGAGAAATTAAAGAAAGAGGATCCAACTTACAAAAGTTTAACCACTCAATTAGAAAGTTTAAGTAAAGAAGTAGCAGGTTATCAAAAAAATCTAGCAGAGGTACATAAAAATAAATTAGTAGGTAAAATTGTAAAAATGTCTACGGATATTGAAATTCCTGAAGCGCCTAAAAATTCGGATGGAACTTTAAAAGACTCTTCGTTTGCCTATAAATACTTCCGCACACATTATTTTGATAACATAGATTTGAATGATGACAATATGTTGAATACTCCAATTTTTCATAACAAATTAGAGTTTTATTTCGGGAATAATATGATGGTTCCTGTTCCAGATTCAATCATAAAGTATGCTTTTGATTTTATCGATCGTTTAAATCCTAAATCAGAATTATTTAAATACTCATTAACACATATCACCTCTACTTATGAAAAATCAAATATCATGGGAATGGATAAGGTTTTTGTATATATGGGGGAAAAATATTATTGTGCTAAAAATCCAAATGGAACTAGTAACATAACTTGGATGGAAGACGATAAATTAAAAGAGTTGTGTAA
>CALPOI020000085.1 GCA_943325145.2 Candidatus Planktophila lacus
AAATGGTCTAAACCAAAATTCATCAAAAATGAAACGATAAATACTTCTTTCTTTGATGGCTCTGCTTCGATGTCAGCAGATGGGAATACAATGGTGTTTGTTTCAGATAGAAATGGAGAGAAATCATCAACGGACTTATTCATAGTTAAAAAAGTCGGGAAAAAATGGGGAGAAGCAGTAGCTTTACCTGAGTATATAAATTCGAATTTTAGAGAAACAACACCAAGTTTAAGTCAGGATGGGAAATTATTGTTTTTTAGTTCTGATGGATTGTTAGGTATGGGTGGGTACGATGTATATGTTACAGAGTTTTTAAATGGAAAGTGGTCTAAGCCAGTAAATTTAGGGAGTCAGTTTAATTCTGTAAATGATGACACTCACTTTCAGTGGTATCCATCGCTTAAAAAGGCAGTAATGGCTGGTATGACAGTAGATGAAGGGCAGTCAAACTACAATATTTACGAAATAGAAATGTCGAATGTAATAATTCCAGGTATTACACAGAAATAATTTCGATTGGTTATAAATGTTCCATTAAGTATCGGTACAATTCAACCATACATACGATATCGTATTTTGCAACGATCTCATTTGGGGTGTGAACGTTGTCTTCAGCTGCTCCGATAAAACACCAATCTATTAGTAAGTCGCTTTTTTGAAGGGTAGTGCCATCACTTCCTCCTGCGGATTCTACTTCTAATTGATACTCAATACCAGATTTTTTTGCTAATTCAATGATTTTGTTGAGAAAACTTCTTCGAGGTAGTCCACTATCTCTCAATGAAATGACAACACCTTTTCCAGGGTGTACATGGTCTGTAATCCATGTGATGTCAGAAATAAGTGATTGTTTAACTGAATAATTATGATACAAGAAATTAGCGCAAAAACTCACTGTATTTCCGCCGTGTTCTTCGTAGGTGCTAAATACAATTGCCCCATTTTCTAATGTTTCTGCAACTTTTAAAGCGTTCCAAACACCTAGTCTATTGTCTAGGTAAGGAGTCTGAATGGTTGATTCAGTTTCCCTAAAATTTGGTTTGTAGGTAAGGATTGTACCGCGCTCGATTGTTCTTGAAAATATACATTTTAATTGTGGTGTATTCGAATGCGGTTGGTCAATGACTAATAATTCTGTTTCGATTTCCCCTAATGAGTCTTTTCCAACTAGTTGAAAACCATCTTCCAGAACAGGTCCTCCAATTTTAACCAATTGATTTTCGTAAGAAACACTGAATCCAATGGTGTCTATATGTGCGTAAATTGCAGTCCTTGGTTTTCCAAACACAAGAATAAATGTATCTTGGAATTCGTCTCCATCAATGATTTGAGGTTGATGATTCCATTTGTGTTTGTTTTTTTGAATGTAGTTTAAAAGGTGTTGTTTTATGTTTGATTCATCGCTAGATGCTCCTGGTATTGCAATAAGTTCTTCGAGTAGCTGCATGGTTTGGTTTTAAATTGGTTGGATGAGGTGTTCTTTAAGTTGATTCATAAGGGTAGTCGCTATATGGTGTTCAATTTCAAATTGAAGCAGATTCCTGTCCATATTGTTTTGGTCAATAGAAATTATTTTTGCTCCATTCGCTTTTAGGAGTCTCATGATTTGTTGTAGGTGAAGGTAAGAAAATTCGATGTCAAATGTTGATTTTAAAACCTCTGTTGTGATTGTGTTGGTAAGTATTGCTTCTTTTGCTGCTGTTTTATATGCTGTAACTAAACCGCCTACGCCTAATTTTGTTCCTCCGAAGTACCTAACAACTGCAATTAGAACATTTGTGATATTGAATGAATTGATTTGTCCGAGAATTGGAGTTCCAGCACTGTTATTTGGTTCACCATCGTCATTTGCTCTAGTTTTAACTTTAGTTACTCCTATTTTATATGCATAGCAAATATGACGGGCTTGAGGGTGAATTTTTTTGATGTTATTCAATTCAGTTTTTAACGACTCCTCTTCTATAAACGGGATACAATAAGCAATAAATTTGGATCCTTTTTCTTTGAAGGAGCCTTCTGAAATTTTAGAAACAGTTTTAAATTCAATTTTTTCTTCCACTTTAATTGTAGTTTTCTAGTTCAATGCAATTATTGAAGGATTAGAAGAAATTTTAAATTGATTCAATAAGGCTATTGAATGGAGAGTTTCTTTTCTAAGTCATCTAAATAAGACTTGAATTGTTTGTCTGTTTCAGATAGGTTTAGTACAGTTCTGCATGCGTGTAATACTGTGGCGTGATCCTTTCCTCCGCAATTTGCGCCGATACTTGCCAATGAAGCTTTAGTTAATTTTTTAGAGAAGAACATTGAGATCTGTCTTGCTTGTACCACTTCTCTTTTTCTTGTTTTTGATTTTAAAATCTCCATTGGAAGATTGAAGTAATCGCAGACAACTTTTTGAATATAATCAATTGAAATTTCTCTAGAAGTGCTTTTGACAAATTTATCGATCATTTGTTTTGCCAAATCTAGTGTAATCGCTTTTTTGTTCAACGAAGCTTGTGCTAGAAGGGAAGTCCATGCGCCTTCCATTTCTCGAATGTTTGTGTTAATACTATATGCCAGGTATTCAACTACTTCACCTGGAAGTTCAATGCCGTTTCCGTACATTTTCTGTTGGAGTATGGCAATTCTAGTTTCTAAATCTGGCGCGGTTAAATCAGCTGATAATCCCCATTTAAAACGAGACAATAAGCGTTGCTCCATGTCTTGCATTTCAACTGGTGGTTTGTCAGAGGTTAAAATGATTTGTTTTCCGTTTTGATGTAAGTGATTGAATACAGAGAAGAATACATCCATCGTTTTTGCTTTACCGGCAAAAAACTGAACATCATCAATGATTAGCACATCTACCATTTGGTAAAAGTGAATAAAGTCATTGACAGTATTCTGTCTTAATGCATCAATAAACTGATGTGCAAACTTTTCTGAACCAACATATAGAACTGTTTTATTCGGGAATTTTTCTTTAATGTTTATCCCAATTGCATGAGCTAAATGTGTTTTTCCAAGTCCAACCCCACCATACAATAGCAATGGATTGAATGCTGTTCCTCCAGGTTTGTTCGCAACAGCATAACCCGCAGATCTAGCTAAACGATTGCAATCTCCTTCAACAAAATTTTCAAAAGTATACGTAGGATTCAGATTAGAATCAACATTTACTTTTTTTAATCCTGGAATTATGAATGGGTTACGTATTTGAGTTTCTGTTGAAGAAAAGGGTGCATTAATTGGCGCGTTTTTAACTGATGGTGAATTTGATGCTGGTAGTTTAACAGTGTAAGGGTTAGAGTTTTTAGTGTTGTTCTCCATGACGATACTGTATTCTAATCGGCCTTCAATTCCAATTACTTTTCTGATTACTTTTTTTAATAATACAATATAATGCTCTTCCAACCATTCGTAAAAAAAATGCGAAGGGACCTGTATTGTTAGTACATTGTTTTCTTGTTTAACAGGAACAATCGGACTGAACCATGTATTATATGAGTTTAAAGGTATATTATCTTTGATAACTTTTAAACATTCATTCCAAGTAGCAACGTGAGTATCGTCCATCGATGGTGAGTTATTGAGTTATTAGCATTGTGTGTTTAAAACTTTTGTTGAAGACTAACTTTTTGATTTTCAATATTTTCAATATGTTAAGTTCTTTACTATGCAAAGATTAGTATAATTTAGTTTAAAAAAAAACTTATGAGGTATTGACTTTTAACTTTTTTTTGTTTATGAGTTTTTGTCTTGAATAGTTGGAAATCTAGTTTGAAATTAATAATGATTTATTTTTTCTATTTTTAATTAATATGTCATTCATTGTCTCAATTTGTATTTTTTGTAATTCTATTGATTTACAACGTTCTCAATTCTTTTCTTTCTGTCTATTTTGAATCATCATTATTAAGATGAAATGGTAAATGATCAAATCTTTTTGATTGTAGGGAAATAGAATCTAAATTTTTATAAAGTGATGTAATCATCTTCGGTGAATTCAGGATGTTCTTCTGCGATTAATCTAAAGATTGAAGGTCGTTTTATGGGGCCTTTTATTTTTTCTGCTTTCTAATCAAGTTTGATATTTTGCTTTATAAAGTTTCTATTTTTTCATTATTTAGGTGAATATACAAACAAAACGAAGGATAAATTTTATTTTTCTATATTTATTAAGTATTTGATTTTTAAATTAATAAACAATTTTAATTGGTTAAAAACGAATAATAATCGAAAATAAACGGTTAATATTCGATTATTTTTTTCCTTCATCTCAACTTTGCATTGTCGAAAAACAAAAGACATTCACTCAATTACTAATTAACTAAAAACAAACACATGAGTAATTTAAGAAACAAAGTAAACTTAATCGGACGAGTAGGAAACACACCTGAAAAAAAAGAAGTAGGAAATGGGTATACACTTACTCGGTTTTCCATTGCGACAAATGAATCGTTGAAAGATAATAAAACGGGTGACTGGAAAAATTTAACAACATGGCATAATGTTTATGCTTGGGGTAAAACGGCGGAACGTATGTGTATGCAATTGGACAAAGGAAGTGAGGTAGCAGTTGAAGGTAAGTTAGTGGTAAAGACTTACGAATCAAAAGATGGTGTAAAACGCACTACAGTAGAAGTTGAGGTAAGTGATTTTATCGCAATGGGCAAGAAAACAACTGTTTAATTATTAATAATCTTTAAAAATCTGAAATTATGAATCACGTAAATTTAATCGGTAAAATTTGTTCAGCCCCAAAAGTTGTTGAACTAACAAATGGAAGAAAAATAGCTCAGTTTTCATTATCTACTCAAGAGTCTTATTTGGATGTAGATGGTACAACAAAGATTCGTAAACAATGGCATCGAATAAGTGCTTGGGGAAGATGGGTTGGGATTTTAGAGGAATTAGGAGAGAAAGGGTTGAGTCTGGCGATAGAGGGAAGGTTGATTTCTAGATTTTATAAATCAAAAACAGGGGAGCGAAAGTTAGTCACAGAAGTAGAAGTCAATGATTTAGTTTTATTATAAAAAAGTAGAGAAATGAATCAAATTACATTAGTAGGAAATATGGGTGATTTTGCAAAAGTCACCCAATTCGAAAACGGAGCAAAAGTAGCGCGTTTTAATTTAGCCACTCATTCAAGAGCGGATGAAACAAAGTGGTATAGAATGTTTGCTTGGGGTAATATCGCTCAATTTATAGAGAGATTCGGTAGCAAAGGAAAAAAGATAGTAGTTACAGGCAAGATTGTGGAACGGACTTACATTACCAAAGAAGGTGCTACTCGAAAAGTAGAGGAAGTAGAGGTAAGACACGTAGTAGGCTTATAGACCTTCTTTGCGGATAAAATCTAACGTTTCTTGTATGTGTTTTTCGGGATTTGTTTGACTATTAATTAAGTGCGAAATAATTCCAGATTTATTCACAATGTAGGTAACTCTACCTGGGATTAATCCAAATAAATTAGCAGGTACTTTAAATTGCTTTCTGACTTGATTATTCGAGTCGGAAAGCAATTGAAAAGTAAGTTGATAGCGCTGAGCAAATGATTTATGCGATTGTATACTGTCTGCACTTATACCAAAAACTTCACAATCTAAATTGTTAAGGTTTTGCATTGCGTCTCTAAAAGCGCATGCTTCTTTGGTACAACCTGGTGTATTGTCTTTCGGATAAAAATAGATGATAATATTTTTTTTTCCGATATAGTCTTCAACTGAAATCAGTTGATTTTCTTGATTGTAAAGAGAAAATACGGGACATTTATCACCAATAGTTGCCATGATTATTTATTGTTAAGTGTTTGTTTGTAAACTTCAATGGTGTGTTTTGTTACTGTTGCGTGTTCTACGATTGGAGTAGGGTAGCTTTTGGTTCCAAATTCAGGCACCCATTTTTTTGTGTAAATAAATTGTTTGTCAAACTTTTCTAGTTGTAATTTCGGATTAAATATTCTAAAGTAAGGCGCTGCATCACAGCCTGAGCCTGCAGCCCATTGCCATCCACCAGCATTGCTTGCTAACTCAAAGTCAAGAAGTTTTTCGGCGAAATAATTTGCCCCCCATCTCCAATCAATTAATAAATGTTTGGTAAGGAAACTTGCAACCACCATTCTTACACGATTGTGCATGTGTCCAGTAGCATTAAGTTCTCGCATTCCAGCATCTACTAATGGATAACCCGTTTTTCCTTGACGCCATGCTTCGAAATGCGCTTCATTGTTAGACCAAGGAATCAGATCGTAAATTGGTTTGAAGGAATTTTCTGAGGAATTTGGGAAATGATAGATAATCATTTGGTAAAAATCTCTCCAAATTAATTCGTTAAGAAATGTTTCGTTTGAGTTTTTTGCATGTGTTGCTAATTCACGAATACTTATTGTTCCAAATCTTAAATGAATTCCAAGACGGCTTGTTCCGTTTTTTGATGGATAATCTCTGTTTTCAGTGTAGTTTTTTATAATTTCCTCTGGAGTATTTTCTGAAGGGAAATCAACAAGTTGTATTCCTTTGAATCCAAGAGATGTCATTGAGGGTAATTCTTGGATTGGATTCGTATGTATTAAGTTATTTGTTTTTTCTAAACTTTCAAACGATTCTAAATCATTTGATGACAACGTTTTTTTCCATTTGTTAGCATATGGAGTGAATACGGTGTAGGGTTTTCCATCGTCTTTTAGAACTTCATTTTTTTCAAAAATCACATGGTCTTTTGCACCAATAAATTCGATGTTTTTACTTTTTAATGTTTCAAAAACATGTAAATCTCTAGTTATTGCATTGGGCTCATAGTCTCTATTCGTGAAGACCTTTTCAATTCCGTATTCCTCACATAGTTTTGGAAGTAGTTCTGTCGGATTACCGTGAAATACTTTCAAGTCGCTGCCTAAATTTGCATATGTCTTTTTAAGTCTTTCAATTTGTTGGTAGATAAACAAAAACCGTTGATCATCTGGTTTAAGTTTTGAAAGAATTGTTGAATCAAAAATAAAAAATGGAATAACACTTAATCCGCTAGTAAGTGCTTTATATAATCCATGGTTGTCGTGAATTCTTAAGTCTCTTCTGTGCCAAAAAAAAGCGAGTTTGGAGTTATTTTCCATTGTAATACACGCTGTTACGATCTGTTTCCCATAAAGTAACTTCTAAACTGTAATGCGACTCTATTCTTCTTCTTAGTTTATTCCAAATAACATAAGTAATATTTTCTGCAGTTGGTATAATGTTTTCAAAGTCAGGACAGTCTAAATTTAAATTACGGTGGTCAAACGGCTCTTTTACCTCTTCTTCAATGATGTCTGATAATATTTTTAAATCAATTACATATCCAGTTTCAGGATCAACAGGTCCGTCAAGACAAACTAATAATACATAATTGTGACCATGGTAGTTTGGGTTGTTACATTTCCCAAAAATCGCCTCGTTTTTAGCATCATCAAATGAAGGGTTAAACAAACGGTGAGCGGCATTAAAGGTTTCTCGTCTACAAACTTTCATGATTATGAGTGTATTATTATTTTTGATGGATAATTATCAATAATGTATTTGAACCAGTAGGTAAATGTTGATGGTGCTTGTTCGATTTCTTGTTGTAAGTCTTCCATTCGAACCCATCTGAATTCACTTACTTCGTCTATATTAAGTATTGGATTAGCGTCGTATTTTCCAATTAAAACATGGTCTAGTTCATGTTCAAATAAATCATTGTCAAATGCTACTTGATAAATGAATTGAAAAGAGTGTGTGAGCTTTGTAGTGATGCCGATTTCCTCTTGTAATCTTCGGTGAGCAGCATCAATGGTTGATTCATTTTGTCTAGGGTGCGAGCAGCAAGCATTGGTCCATAAATTAGGAGAATGGTATTTGCCACTTGCTCGTTTTTGAAGTAACATTTCATTTTTTGAGTTCCAAATAAAGACTGAGAAAGCTCTGTGTAACTGGTTTTTTTGATGTGCTTCAAGTTTTGGCATGGTGCCTATTTCATTGTCAAGTTCATCGACAAGAATTACATGCTCTTCCATTAAATCCAATTTAAGTTGTGTTTTATAAAAGAGAAAAACAATAGACTTATTTTTTTGTTATTTGGAATTCGTACACGCTCTTTGAGAATTGTTGCAGCAGGTTTTGCTTGTATTTTTAAAAATAAATTATGGTAATAGATGTATGCTACGTAAACTCCAAACCTTGCATTTTTAGGCAGTTTTTTAATTCCGTCTAATCCTAATTTGAAATCTTTTGCGATGTCTTTTTCAATGTCTTTTTTTACTTGATCATTGAAGAATGTCATATCCACATTAGGGAAGTAGGAACGGCCTAATTCTTTGAAATCGTCTTTAAGGTCTCTTAAGAAGTTAATTTTTTGAAATGCGGAGCCTAATTTCATAGCTTCAAACTTCAATTTTAAATACATTTTTTCGTCTCCGTCCACGAAAATTTTCAGACACATAAGACCAACAACTTCAGCTGATCCTAAAATGTATTCTTCGTATTTAGATCGGTCATAGACTTGTTTGTTCAAGTCCATTTCCATACTATTTAGGAAGGTATGAATCAATTCGTGAGGAATTTGATATTTATTGACAGTGTGTTGGAAGCTATTTAATATTGGATTTAAAGAAATACCTGTTTCAATCGCTTCAAAAGTTTGTTTTTTGAAGTCGTTTAATAGTTTTTCTTTGTCATAACCATGAAATGAGTCTACGATTTCATCTGCAAAACGGACAAATCCATAGATAGCATAAACAGGTTCATGTATGTTTGAATTTAAAAATCGTATACCTAACGAAAATGATGTACTATATCTTTTCGTTGTGATCTTACTTGATTCGTAAGAAAGTTCGTCAAATATGCGCTTCATGATCGTTAATTATTGGTTTGAAATTGTTTTTAATAATTCTTTTGCAACAACTTCACCTGAAATAATTGATGGTGGAACACCAGGTCCAGGTACTGTTAATTGTCCTGTGTAATACATGTTCTTTAGTTGTTTGTTTTTTAAGGATGGCTTTAAAATAGCAGTTTGTAAAAGTGTATTTGCTAATCCGTAGGCGTTTCCTTTATAGGCATTGTAATCTTTTTTGAAATCAGAAATA
>CALPOI020000086.1 GCA_943325145.2 Candidatus Planktophila lacus
GTTACAGTTTCTCTTTTTTCACGCTTCACAGCAGATAATTTTGCTTGTTCTTTTAGCGTTTGATCGTCGGCAAACTGGTTGCGAAGAACTTCATAATGTCCTTCATCCAATTTTGTGTTTGGATTAATGTCAATGGTAACACCTTTTGACTGCAAGAAATCTACTAAAGTAGAAATCCCTACATTCAATTCACCTGCTACTCTGCCTAATCTGTGTGTTTTTCCGGCCATATTTTATATTTCTTCCCTAAGGAAATTTTGTATTATATTTTTTGAAACAAAAGCAGCACACAAAAATCTAATCTCTAGCTTATTGATGCTGCATTTATCTCACTTCAATCGCAAACTAAATTCAATTATTCAAATTCAGCGCGAAGTATTCTATACACTTCTTCAATAGTTTCTTCTTCTAAATCTGTTCTATTCACCAAATCTTTGATATCAATTTCAAGCACAGATTTCGCTGTATCACAACCAATTGCTTTTAATTCATCAATGATCCATCCATCGATTTCGTCGATGAAATCATCTAAATCAACATCGTCTACATCCACTTCACCATCTCGGTATACGTCGATTTCGTAACCTGTTAATTTAGTTGCTAATTTAATATTATTTCCGCCACGACCAATTGCTAAAGACACTTGATCTGGTTTTAAAGAAACTTTTGCTCTTTTTTCCTCTTCTAAAATTTCAACTGAAGTAATTTTAGCTGGCGAAAGCGCTCTTTGAATAAACAACTGTGTATTTGTCGTGTAATTGATTACATCGATATTTTCATTTTTCAATTCACGAACAATTCCATGAATACGAGAACCTTTCATCCCTACACAAGCTCCAACTGGATCAATTCTGTCATCGTAACTTTCTACAGCTACTTTTGCTCTTTCCCCTGGTTCACGAACGATACGTTTAATTGTAATCAATCCGTCAAATACCTCAGGAACTTCTAACTCAAACAAACGCTCTAAAAATTCAGGAGCAGTTCTTGAAAGAATAATAACAGGATTTGAGTTTCTCATGTCAACTTTAGCAACCACTGCACGAATAGACTCTCCTTTTTTGAAATAATCTGATGGAATTTGTTCAGACTTAGGCAAGATTAACTCATTCCCTTCATCGTCTAATACCATGATCTCTTTTTTCCATACTTGGTAAACTTCACCCGTAACAATCTCACCGATGCGTTCTTTGTATAATTTATAGATATGGTCTTTTTCCAATTCTAGAATTCTAGAAATCAAATTTTGACGCAATGATAAAATATTTCTACGTCCAAAATCTTCGAATTTAAATTCTTCAGATACTTCCTCCCCAACTTCAAAATCTGGTTCAATTTTGATGGCATCGGAATAAGCAATCTCCGTATTCGGATCTTCCACCTCACCGTCTTGTACAATTTCTTTATTTACGAAAATTTGTACATCCCCTTTTTCAATATTAACGATTACGTCAATATGTTCATCCGTATTGAACTTTTTCTTCAACATTGCGCGAAACACATCTTCTAAAACGTGTTGCATTGTTTGCTTGTCAATACTTTTTAACTCTTTAAATTCCGAAAACGATTCAACTAATTCTAAGCTATTCATTGGTTGTTTTTATTTAAATGAAATCACAATTTTTGTTTCTTTGATTGAAGCCATTGGAAATACTTCTTGTTCTACAATGGTTTCTTTCTTCTTTTTACCTTCTATTTTTTCAACACGTGTTGTTTCGAGTGTCAACGCTGCTTCAGTCGCCGCCACCAATACGCCTTGTTTTTTTACTTTATCTGACAATTTCAAAGTCACTTCTTTTCCAATATTTTTCACATATTGAGGAAGCACTCTCAAAGGCTTGTCCAAACCTGCAGAGGAAACATGTAACTCAAAATCTTGCGCTTCTCTGTCTAAATTATGTTCAACATTACGAGACACAGAAATACAATCCTCAATGGCAACATAACCTTCTTCTTTATCTAGCTCAAGATGAATCACAAATGAAGGAGAAATAGTAATATTCACAATGAATAAACCGCGATCTAATTCATCGATGCGCTCTTGTGCAAGTTTTCTAACCAGTTTTTTTGTAATCATACTATAAAAAAAAGAGGGGATTTTAACATCCCCTCGCACTTAAATTATCTTAAATACTGCACAAATTTACTAAAATTTTTCATTTACCAAAATTATTTTTTTCAATTAAGCTGCAAATACGATCAAATAAGACCGAATTTTAGTGTTTTAAAAACATACCCTTACCCCTAAGGATACAGGGTGTAATTCAGGTACAAGATTTGTGTTCATTAAATTGGTAAATCCATACGTTGCAAATACTCCCCATGATTCATATCCCGCCTGAATTGTACCATCTAACTTAAATCGATTGATACCAAATTTACCTTTGTAACTTCTGATAATTGTAGCATTGCCTTCCGTAAACTCTTGTTGGTAATACGTTGAAATATTGTATCCTGCAATTAGACCTGCTAGAATCCAAACTTTAGCAGTTGGAGTGTATTCAACTAAAAATGGCACTTGGATATAGGCAGTCCTGATTTTATTTGTTTCGTAATTAATCGTATCCAATTTAAAAGAGGGATAAACTTCATTTGAAGCAGCATCAATTTTTTCCATTAAAGCATAACGGTTTTGGAATTGATAATTGGAAAAATTCAATCCAAAACCAGTTGTAAATCCCAATTTATTTTCTTTGATAATAAATTTATGGTCAATTAGATTAACATTCCAATAATAAGAAGCACCAGCTTCATTCTTCCATTGTGGTGAATTTGCAAAATCACGATTAAACGAATTGGTTAACAAAAGATTGAAACCAAAATCAACTCCAGTTCCAAATTTACCATCGTGTTTATCGTATTCTTTGGCAAGTAAACTATCTTCTTCGTCATCCACAAAAATTGAAACTCTTTTAGACCTTACTTTTTTCTCAAGTTCAGTTGTTTTATTATCGCTTTCTTCTGTAGGAACATCCACTTGTCCCCATGAAATTAATGTAAAACACCCTGATACAATCAAAAGGAATAATCGATTGAAACTTTTCATCTTAAAATTATTAATGCCCATAAAACTACGAATAGTTTTAAATTAAAATCGAATAACTATAGGACAAAAATTGATAAACGTTAACATTTGATTGATTTTGAGGAATTAAAAGTAATTGAAATCGGAGTTTATGAATAGCTTTAAATCACTCACTAACACTTTATTTAAAGTTTTAAATCAATACAATTCTAACTTAATTTACTGATAATTTGTTTTTTATTGATTTTATCATGTAGTTTAAGAATAATCTTTATGAAAAAAAAACAATTTTTATACTGCTTTTTGATCTTTATTGGTTTGATTCGATTGCTAGTTCATAAATCTTAAACTTAAAATATGAATGATAAAGAATAAAATAGTAGCTATTTTATAAATTTATATTTATTTTAGTTAAAATATTAGCTATTATGTTTTCAATTGATAAGCAACCTTCAGAGATTGCAATTTTATTAGCAGAAAAAATTCGTGTTTTAAGAAAAGAAAAAGGATACTCCCAAAGTGAACTTTCCGAAAGGACAGGCGTTTCCCTAGGAAGCGTAAAGCGTTTTGAACAATCAGGACAAATTTCTTTGGGTTCGCTTCTAAAAATCGTACATCTTTTAGATAAACTCAGTGATTTTGAAAACATTTTAAATCCACCAAAAATGGATGCTAAAACGATGAAAAAATTGTTTAAATCATGAGTGTAGAAAAATTGATTATTTCTTTGGATTTTGAAAATGTAAAAATTCAAGTAGGAGAATTGGTTCAACATGAAAAGAATTATTTTTTCAAATTCAACACGAATTTTTTAGACCTTAATTTAGACGTTTCTCCGTTTAAAATGAAACGGTCAAGTGGATTACTCCAAGCAGATTCTCAACCATTCGATGGTATTTTCGGTGTTTTTAATGACTCTCTTCCAGATAGTTGGGGAAGATTATTGCTTGATAGAACCTTACTTTCAAAAGGAAAATCATTGGCAGGTATCACGCTTTTAGACAGACTTGCTTATGTAGGTAATAACGGAATGGGGGCGCTTGTTTATGAGCCTGAAGAAACCCATGGGTGGAGTAACACCTCTTTAATTGATTTAGATATAATTTATTCAGAAACTGTTAAAATTGTTAATGATACTAATTCTGAATACATCGAAGATTTATTTGAAATGGGAGGTTCATCAGGAGGGGCACAACCTAAAATTTTAATCGGATATCATCCAAAAACGGATGAGATTGTTCAAGAGGAATTAATTCTTAAACCTGAATTCGAGCATTGGATTGTAAAATTTCCAACTTCTACGGATTTACCAGATATCGCAAATATTGAGCATGCCTATTATAAAATGGCGATTGCTTGTGGAATAGAAATGTCAGATTCTAAATTGTTTCAAGGTAAATCAGGTAAAAATTACTTTGCTACAAATAGATTTGATAGAGAAGGTAACTCCCGATTGCATATGCATTCTGCAGCAGGTTTGATGCACGATAATTTCCGAATAAGTGCGATGGATTATGGTCATTTAATGGATTGTGCTTTTAAATTAGAAAAACATCATGGTGTCTATGAGAAAGTCTTCCGTTTAGCTGTTTTTAATGTCGTTTTTCATAACCGTGATGACCACAGTAAAAACTTTTCTTTTCTAATGAATTCAGAAGGAAAATGGAATTTTGCTCCAGCCTATGATTTAACTTTTTCAAATTCTCCACATGGTCACCATAGTACAATGATTATGGGTGAAAGTAAAAATCCAAGTTCAAAAGACCTACTAAAATTGGCGAATCATTTTGGATTGAAATCAGGAAAAGAAATTATAGATGAAGTCCTTGATAAAGCTAAAAAATGGAAATCGATTGCAAATGATTCAAATCTTTCAAAATCAACAATTACTATGATTGAGAAGAAAATCAATGTATTTAAATAAATTCAAGACGTACCACCAAATAGATTTATAAGTCTAGAAAATATTATGTACTAAGAAAATAACTACATAGAGCATTTTGTTGTATTATATTTGTATCCTCTAAACACAACCCATTATGAATTCCTACGCTAAAGATTTACATATTTACAACTCCTTAACAGGAAAAAAAGAGATCTTCACACCCATTCATCCTGCTTTTGTAGGGATGTATGTATGTGGTCCAACTGTTTACAACTACGTACATTTAGGGAATTGTAGAACATTCATTTCATTCGACTTAGTATATCGCTACCTTTTGCATTTAGGGTTTAAAATTCGATACGTAAGAAATATTACAGACGTAGGTCATTTAGAAAATGATGCCGACGAAGGAGAAGATAAAATCGCTAAAAAAGCGCGTCTCGACCAACTTGAACCTATGGAGATCGTTCAGAAATACACCCTTGATTTCCACAAAGTATTAGATCAATTCAATGCGTACCCACCGTCGATAGAACCAACCGCAACAGGTCATATTATCGAACAAATTGAAATGATACAAGAAATTCTGAAAAACGGACTTGCTTACGAAGTAAACGGATCTGTCTATTTTGATGTCAATAAGTATTCAGAATCATTCCCTTATGGTGAACTTTCGGGTCGTAAAATAGAAGATTTAATTGCTGGTACACGAGAATTAGATGGACAAGACGAAAAAAGAAACCCATTGGACTTTGCATTATGGAAAAATGCATCGCCAGAACATATTATGAAATGGACATCCCCTTGGGGAATCGGTTTCCCTGGATGGCATTTAGAATGTTCCGCCATGAGCACAAAATACCTAGGTGAACAATTTGATATTCACGGAGGTGGAATGGATTTGAAATTCCCACACCATGAATGTGAAATCGCTCAAGGATGTGCTTCTACAGGAAAAAGTCCCGTAAACTATTGGATGCATGGTAATATGTTGACATTGAACGGTAAGAAAATGTCAAAATCAACTGGAAATACATTGCTTCCTTCCGAATTATTTTCAGGAGAAAATGAAGTACTTACTAAAGGATTTCATCCAATGGTAGTACGTTTTTTTATGATGCAAGCACATTACAGAAGTACGTTAGATTTCACTAGTGATGCATTAAGTGCAGCAGAAAAAGGATTTGAAAAACTCATGGAAGCAATACAAGACTTATCACGTGTATCCACTTCAACAGCTTCCACTATCGATGTAAATGGTTTAATTGCATCCTATTACAGTGCCATGAATGACGACTTTAACGCACCTATTTTAGTAGCGAATTTATTTGAAACAGTCAAACAAATAAATGCCCTAAAAGAAGGAAAAGCAACAATCACGCAAGCCGACTTAGATGGATTGACCAAAAATATGAAAGCATTTGTTTTTGATGTGCTTGGACTAACAACACTCAGTGAATCTGGAGACAATTCAAAATTAGAAGGTGTCATGGACTTGGTACTCAATTTAAGACAACAAGCGAGAGACAACAAAGATTGGGCAACTTCCGACAAAATTCGCGATGGTTTGGCTGCAGCCGGATTGGTAGTGAAAGATGGAAAGAAAGGTACGAGTTGGAAGTAAAAATGGGACACGGCATTTGTGAATAACAAACAGCTAATTTCATTAACATTATTTATACAATTTCAAAGTGGAATTTATGCAATTTCAAAATATAAAACGTGTAATTTCAAAATAGAAACGCTGAAATTTCAAAATAAAACTTGTGTAATTTCAAAATAAGACGTACTATTGTAGCATGAAATTGCAACGAAATATTCTTGAAAGCATCAATGAATTAATTGATAAATATCCCGTTATAGCAATAACAGGCCCTCGACAATCAGGAAAAACAACTTTTTTGAAAAATACATTTTCAGAATATGAATACGTTAATTTAGAAAATTTAGATCAGCGTGAATTTGCACAAGAAGATCCCAATGGATTTTTAAAACGCTACACTGGGAAAACAATCATCGATGAAGCACAACGGGTACCTACATTGTTTTCTTACTTACAAACAAAAGTAGATGAAGAAAATAGAATGGGGCACTATATTTTATCGGGCTCGCAAAATTTTCATTTGATGCAAAACATCACACAAAGTTTAGCAGGAAGAGTAGCATTATTTAGATTATTCCCATTTGATTTTCAAGAATTAAAAAAAGAAAAATTATTAGACAGTGACTACATCCATTGCATGCTCAAAGGATTCTATCCCGCGATTTATAGCCGTGGCATAAAATCATCCAAATTTTATGCGAATTATATTGAAACATATGTACAAAGAGACCTTACTGAACTTCTTGAAATAAAAAACTTAGCATTATTCAAAAAATTTTTTTCACTATTGGCAACTCGAGCAGCGCAACTTTTAAATCTCAATGAACTTGCGAATAAATGTGGGATCTCACAACCAACAGCAAAGTCATGGGTGTCCCTATTGGAAAGCAGTTACATTGTATTTAAATTACAGCCTTATCATGAAAATTTTAGTAAGCGATTAGTAAAAACGCCGAAAATTTATTTTTATGACACAGGTTTATTGTGTCATTTGTTGGGGATTAATAATTACGATTACCTACTCGCCAATTCCATAAAAGGAGCATTGTTTGAAAACATGATGATTTCAGAACATGTAAAGTCCATGTATCATAAAAATCAAGTGGTTGATAACTGGTTTTGGAGAGACTCTGCTGGAAATGAAATAGACTTAGTGTATTCTGAAAATCAACAGTTAATCACCCATGAAATAAAATCATCTGCCACAATACTTAATAAACACATAAAAGGATTAAACTACTTTGAAAAAAAAGCTGAAAATAGAACAGTGATTAAAAAAATGATTTACACAGGAAATGAACATTACGTGCGACAAAATTGTGAAATGATTCCTTGGCATGAATTTACCCGTTAATATTTAGTGTATGATAAACAGTTAAATCTTTGAAAATTGAAAGCTTTATGCTTGTCTTAAGCTTTGCAAATAGTTTGCACCTTTATATCAACCTATTATAAAACCTCATCTCTTTTTTTCTGGTTCTTCCGTTTTTTTAGGTGTTAACTTTTCAATAAATTTAAAGAAATTATAAATCGTTTTACCTATACTTTTAGCTTTACGAACAGTCGAACTATTTTCAATTGTTTCATCAGAATTTGTTGAAGGAGAATCGTCCTTGTTCTCTTTAGGTTTCTGAGGAATTTCAGTAACTTTTTGATTATTTTGAGGGATTGATTCGTTAGATTTATTTTTGAAATTAAATTGAAAGCAAAGAGATGCTCCAAACCAAAACATCGGCGTAGATGTATTTTTTATATCACAATACAAATCATTATTACTATTTTTTATTGAGCTTAAGTTGAACCAATTCGCCTTTTTTCCAAAATCCACACGAGTATATAGATCCAAATAAAGCCACCGTGTTAATTTATACATACTTCCCAAAGTAATACCAGTATATGAGCTTGTATAGGAACCTCCCTTTAAAAAATCAAACTTTATATCCTTGTTTTCTGGAGTGATACTGCTTAGTAGAATATTGGTGTAAAAGTTTCTCGCACCGAAATCTACGTCTATATGATGATTAAAATTTTGAGTTACTTGGGTTAATCTTAACTTTAACCCTACCCCAAAATGCTCATTTTCAGACTTAAGATTTGCATCGTATAAACTTCCATTCGAAATAATTCGATAATCAGCTGTTTCATTTATACAATAAAATTGGTTAACATCTAAACCAATCTGTAAACGAAATTTAGTCTCTCTTGGAAAAGAATTGGATAAAAGATAAAAATCATAGCCATTTCCAAATTTATAACCTTCCTTTTTAAAGTCAGAAAGTGGAAGAGCGCCTGAATACCCATAACCAACAGAAACCTGTGTAAAACAGTGAAAACACAAAAATAGAAAACAAAAAATAACTGAATTCTTTCTCATCAACATACTTTTTTTATTAAATTTAATAAAAAAAC
>CALPOI020000087.1 GCA_943325145.2 Candidatus Planktophila lacus
ATAATACCATTCTCAACAAACAATCCATTGGAATCGAATTATGTTCCTGGGGTTCATTGAAACTCAAAAATGAGAAATACTTTAGCTCTACCAATGTGGAAGTTCCCATTGAGGAAGTCACCACCTACGACTACCCATTTCGAGGGATTCGACATTACCAAAAATACACCGACAAACAACTTGAAAGTTTGAAAGCTTTGTTGCAATACCTTTGTGTAACCTACAAAATACCAACCGACTACAAACAGGAAATGTGGGAATACTCCAAAGCAGCAGTCAAAGGCGACAAAGGTATTTTTACACATGTTTCCTATCGAAAGGATAAAAGCGATTGCCATCCACAGAAGGAGTTGGTGGAGGTTTTGAAAAGTCTTTAAGTCTAAAATCCATAGTTGTAGCTACGAATTTTTTGTTCAATATTTCCCTATGTTCAGTGACACTGAACATAGGGAAATATTGAACATCTATCTGTTTCTTAGTCTAATCTTTACTTATAATTGATACCATTTAATGGCAATTGAATAAAATAAATACCAACACGTAAATTTTTTACGCACTTCAACCCTTATCTTTATCACGATTAATTTAGTTTAGATTCATACGATGTCAGAAGAACAAAAAAAACAGTTAGAACAACAACTTTGGAATATAGCGAATACCTTACGAGGTAAAATGAATGCCGATGAATTCAGAGATTACATTCTTGGATTTATCTTCTTTAAATACCTCTCTGAAAAAATGGAGTTGTATGCCGATAGTATTTTAGAACAAGATGGTTTGAAGTTTAGAGAGATAAACGAAAATTCAGCAGACGGGAAAGAATACATTGAAGCCATTCGAGAAGAAGCGTTGGATAAATTAGGCTATTTCTTAAAACCAACTGAATTATTTTGTGAAATCGCGGTAAAAGGCAATAGCGATATCGAAGGAACAAGCAATTTTATCATCGAAGATTTACAAAAAATCTTAATCAATATTCAACAAAGTACGATGGGTACGGAAAGTGAAGATGATTTTGACAATCTCTTTGAAGATATGGATTTGAATTCGACCAAATTGGGAAAAACACCTGATGCACGAAACGAAATCATTTCCAAAGTATTGTTTCATTTAGACCAAATTGATTTTGAGTTAAACGATACCGAATTAGATGTATTGGGTGATGCTTACGAATACCTAATCGGGCAATTTGCGAGTGGTGCAGGAAAAAAAGCAGGCGAATTTTACACACCACAAGAAGTGAGTAAAGTGTTAGCGAAAATTGTAACCACTGGAAAAACAAAATTAAAATCGGTGTATGACCCAACCTGTGGTTCAGGTTCCTTGTTGTTGCGTGTAGCGAAAGAAGTGGGCGAAGTTTCTGATTTTTATGGTCAAGAAATGAACCGTACCACCTACAACTTGGCGCGTATGAATATGATTTTGCACGATGTGCATTACCGTCAATTTGATATCAAACAAGAAGATACACTCGAACGACCACAGCATTTAGACAAACAATTTGAAGCGATTGTTGCTAACCCACCGTTCTCGGCTCAATGGACTGCAAATCCCTTGTTTACTTCCGACGATCGTTTTAGCCAATATGGAAAATTAGCACCTTCGAGCAAAGCAGATTTTGCCTTCGTGCAACATATGATTTACCATTTAGCGGACAATGGAATTATGGCCATCGTGTTACCGCACGGTGTTTTATTCCGTGGTTCGGCAGAACAACACATTCGACGCTACTTGATTGAAGATAGAAATTACCTCGATGCCGTGATTGGTTTACCTGCCAACATTTTCTACGGGACGTCTATACCAACCTGTATTTTGGTGTTTAAAAAATGCCGTGAAAACCCAGAGGATATTTTATTTATCGATGCAAGCCAACATTTTGAAAAGCAAAAAACGCAAAACTACCTGCGCGACCAACACATTGAAAAAATCATTGATACCTACCGCAATCGTTTAGAAGAAGAAAAATACAGCCGCAAAGCACTCTTATCTGAAATTGCCGAAAACGATTACAACCTAAACATTCCGCGTTATGTGGATACCTTCGAAGAAGAAGAAAAAATTGACCTAAACTTAGTAGCAGAAGAAATTGTGAATCTAGACAAAACGATGGTTGATATTGATACGCTTTTATCTGATTTCTGTAAACAGTTGAATATCAAAACACCGTTTTAAAATGGCTAAAAGTAAAACTATAAATATTCAGGGTACAGAAATAACCATCTTTAGAGGAGACATTGATGACTATATTTCGTTAACTGACATTGCGCGCCATAAAGACGTCTCTAACACAGATACGATCATTCAAAACTGGTTAAGAAACAGAAACACCATCGAACTCCTTGGGTTTTGGGAGCAAATGTATAACGTGAATTTTAAACCCCTCGAATTCGAGGGGTTTAGAAAACAAGCGGGATTGAACAGTTTTGTACTTACTCCTAAACGTTGGATAGAATCAACGAATGCAATTGGAATTATTTCAAAATCAGGTCGCTACGGAGGGACGTTTGCGCATAAAGATATTGCATTTGAATTTGCATCCTGGATTTCAATTGAGTTTAAGCTTTACATCATCAAAGAATTTCAACGCTTAAAAGACGATGAAAATGACCGTCTTAAATTATCGTGGAATTTAAACCGAACGCTTTCTAAATTGAATTACCGCATTCATACTGATGCTATCAAAGAAACCATTATACCTGAAAACATCTCAAAAGGACAAATACAACAAATCTATGCAAGCGAAGCTGATGTATTAAACATGGCACTTTTTAATAAAACTGCGCGTCAATGGAGTGATGAAAATCCTACTTTAAACGGAAATATTCGAGACCATGCTACCATTGAGCAATTATTAGTTTTAGCAAATATTGAAAGTATGAATGCAGAATTTATCCGAATGGAACTACCACAAGGTGAACGTTTACTAAAACTCAACCAAATTGCTATTACACAATTAAAATCGTTGGTAATGAATGCAAATACAAATCTTTTGAAATGATGGAAAAGTTACAACCAAAATTACGTTTCCCTGAGTTTACTAATAACGAAGAGATTAAAAATTATTCATTTAATGATTTGTTTAGTTTTTCAACGGGTAAAAACATTAAGCAAAATGAAGCATCGCCTGAATTTGACATTCCTTGTGTTCGTTATGGTGAACTTTATCATATGTACAATGAGGTAATTAAAAACATTGTAAATTCTACACATTTACCTTCATCAGATTTAGTATTCAGTGAAGGAAACGAAATTTTATTACCATCCGCTGGTGAAGACCCTTTGGATATTGGTTCTGCATCTGCATTGACTTTACCAAATGTTGCAATTGGAAGGACAATTAATATTTTACGTCCGTTAAAAAAAGATGTTTATTCTCAATTATTTACATCTTATTACATTAATCATAGGCTAAGAAAAAAAATATCCTCCTTGGCAAAAGGTGTTAGTATTAGTAATGTATATAATTCAGATTTAAAAACATTAGAAATATTATTACCCTCCCTTCCCGAACAACAAAAAATCGCTTCGTTTTTAACCACCGTAGATGATAAAATAAGCAACTTAAAGCAGAAAGTAAGCCTATTAGAGAAATACAAAAAAGGCGTAATGCAACAAATTTTCTCGCAACAGTTACGTTTTAAAGACGAAAACGGAAAAGATTATCCGGAATGGGAAGAGAAGAGTTTGGGGGAGGTTTTGATAGAAGTAAATGAAAAATCTACAATTAACAATCAATTTAGGATTTTGTCATCAACATCAAAAGGTTTATTTAATCAAGATGAATATTTTACAAGAGATATTGCAAGTAAAGATAATACTGGTTATAAAATATTAAGAAAAAATAATTTAGTATTTAGTCCACAGAATTTGTGGTTAGGAAATATTAATGTGAATTTGAATTTTGACATTGGATTGGTATCTCCTTCATACAAAGTTTTTTCTTTCGTAGAAAAGTTAACTTCTGCTAGATATTGTTATTATTTTTTAACTACTCCAAAAATGCTTTTTGAATACGAACAGTCGTCTGTCCAAGGTGCGAGTATAGTTAGAAGAAACCTAGATATAGATAAATTTTTTAATATTAATATTTTATTACCTTCTCATCACGAACAAACAAAAATCGCTGAATTTTTATCTGGTATTGATGAAAAGATAGAAACCACGAAATTGCAATTAAGCAAGATGGAGGTTTGGAAAAAAGGCTTGTTACAAGGAATGTTTTGTTAGGGGGGATGAATCTTATTTTACCTTAAAAAAAAACGCTTTTTATTTCTGATTTGTATTTTATTAAATCACCTTTTTCACTAAATTAATGTAGAAAAGGATAAAAAAATCATGTCAGAATTAAAATTTCGTAACAAATACCGTATTCCATCCAATCGTTTGAAAAATTGGGATTACGGTAGCAATTCCGCCTATTTCATTACCATTTGCACCAAAAACAGGGAACATTTTTTCGGCGAAATAAACAACGGAAAAATGCAATTAAATGAATTAGGAAAAAATGCCGTCCAATTTTGGATGGAAATCCCCAACCATTTCCCATTTATCGAATTGGGTAATTTTGTGGTAATGCCCAATCATACCCATGGTATATTGATAATTGATAAACCGGTTAATAACCGAACCGTTGATACGCCCAACGTAGAAATGCCCAACTTGGGCATTTCTACCGGTTGCATATCAACCGGTTTATCAACCGATATCCCCCAAAAACCAAAACCAAAAAACGGCGGTAAAATCGACGAATGGAAACCCGGAACAATTGGTGTAATCGTTAATCAATACAAACGAATGGTAACCATTCACAACAGAAAAATCAATCCCAATTTTGCATGGCAATCGAATTTCCACGATCATATCATCAGAAATTCCAAATCATTCGAAAATATTCAAAATTATATTGAAAACAATCCAGCCCAATGGAAAGAAGATAGGTTTTGTTGATGTAAGATATTTTATAAACTAGTAAAAACTGCGAGATTCTTCTTGAATCTCGCAGTTTTTACTTAAATTCGTTTCTAAAATAAATTTTATGGAAACTCCACCTATTGTAAATGAATTCACGAATGATAGTTTTCATATAATGAATGAATTATTAAAATCAAGTGAATTAAAAAAAATACAAGATGATTATTTGTATTGGAATAAAGTAAAATACAGAACTGATTTTACAAATAAGACCGAAGTTTGGTCAGCAGTTAAACTACACCGTAAAATAAATAGCACACTCATTAAGTTTGGTCAATACCAATTTACATTTCCAAACACGGATTACATACAACGTATTTTACATTTTTTCGATTTAAATATTGGAGGTACATTAGGTAGTAATATTGGTATAGCAGAAACTGATAAAACCAAATTCATTATCAGTTCCTTAATGGAGGAAGCAATTAGCAGTAGTCAAATGGAGGGCGCTAACACCACGCGAAAAAAAGCGAAGGAAATGATCCAAAAAGATCAAAAGCCAAGCACTAAGTCCGAACAAATGATTCTGAATAACTATGTTACTATGCGTTTCATTTCGCATTATAAAAATGAAAATTTAACACCAGAGTTACTACTGAACATTCATAGTTCTATTTCTTCAAAAACATTAGACAACAAAGAGGAAGAGGGGCAATTTCGAAATAATAATGAAATTTTCGTTCAAGATGTAATGAGTGGCGAGAACATTCATCAACCGCCACCACAAGAAGAATTAGCATTTTTAATTCAGGAATTATGTGATTTTTTCAATAAAGATTCAGATGATTTTATACATCCAATTATTAAAGGATGTATCATACATTTTATGATTGGTTGGATTCATCCATTTACAGATGGAAATGGTAGAACTGCAAGGGCGCTTTTCTATTGGTATATGTTAAAACGAGGTTATTGGTTAACAGAATATTTATCCATCTCAAGAATTATTAAGGATACAAAAAATCAATACGAAAAAGCATATTTATATACTGAAAAAGATGCAAATGATTTGGGGTATTTTATTACTTATCATCTCAAAACAATGTCAAAATCTTTTGATGCTTTAAAAGAATACATTAATCGTAAACAAAAAGAAGTCGTTCAGTCTGCTCGCTTTTTAACTATACCAGGTGTTAATGAGCGTATGGCTCAATTGCTGAAAATTGTTTACGATGATCCAGAACGTGTCCTAAATAGTAAGGAGGTAGAGAAACGTTTTGCAATATCAAATTTTACTGCAAGACAAGATTTAAAAGCATTAGTTGACTTAGGTTTTTTCAAAATTATTCAAGTCAATAAGATTAAACAGAATTATATTAAATCCGAAGGATTTGATTCTTTAATTCAAAAAATGAATTAAAATCGCGAGATTCTAGAAGTTTCTCGCAATTTTAAGAAGATTGATAAATTTGTAAAAAAGTGTACCCTATTCAATGGCAAAACAACCTGAATTAGTATTAGAAGAACAATTGGTATCCCTATTAAGTACAATGGGATATGGATTGGTGCAGATTAAAGACGAAAAAGACCTGTTAATCAATCTGAAACAACAATTAGAGAAACACAACAACATTCAGTTTACCGACAAAGAATTTGAACGTGTGTTGAATATTTTGAGCAAAGGAACAGTTTTCGAAAAAGCGAAAACCTTGCGAGAAAAACAACACATTGTAAGCGATGCAGGCGATAACCTTTATTTTGAATTCATTAATACAGAGTTTTGGTGTCAAAACCAATTTCAAGTGACACATCAAGTTACCGTTGAGGGAGAATACAAAAACAGATACGATGTTACCTTACTAATCAATGGCTTGCCCTTGGTTCAAATCGAACTAAAACGCAGAGGGTTAGAATTAAAAGAAGCGTTCAATCAAATCAACCGTTACCAAAAACATTCGTTTGGTGCTGGTTCGGCTTTGTTTCAATACGTTCAACTATTCATTATTAGCAACGGTGTAAACACCAAATATTACGCCAACAACAAAAAGCAATCGTTCAAACAAACCTTTTATTGGACCGATAAAAACAACAAACGCTTAACAAACATACTAAACGGATTTACTTCCGAATTTTTAGAGCCGTGTACCATTTCTAAAATGATTTGCAAATACATTGTTCTTAATGAGACACACAAAGTATTGATGGTCTTACGTCCATATCAATATTACGCTGTGGAATCCTTGATTGAAACCGTAAAAAACACCAATAAAAACGGATACATTTGGCACACGACGGGTTCAGGGAAAACCTTGACTTCGTTTAAAGCAAGTCAGATATTAATGAATTTGCCACACGTCAAAAAAGTAGTCTTTGTGGTAGATAGAAAAGATTTAGATTATCAAACAACACGCGAGTTTAACGGTTTTTCTGACGGAAGTGTGGATGGTACAGACAATACAAGCAATTTGGTAAATCAATTCATCGATAATTATAAAGACAAAAAAGGCGAATTAAAGAATAACAAACTCATCGTAACCACCATTCAAAAACTAAATACTGCCATTAGCAAAAAACAATATTTAGACAAAATGGATAAATTGAAAGACGAACGCATTGTATTTATTTTTGATGAATGTCACCGTTCGCAATTCGGTGAAACACACGCTAAAATCAAAGCATTTTTCAATAACAGTCAGATGTTCGGCTTTACCGGAACACCTATTTTTGCTGAAAATGCAGTAAAAAACGAATTAGGAAAACGTACCACCAAAGAACTTTTTGGAGAATGTTTACACAAATACGTGATTACCGATGCCATCAACGATGAAAATGTATTGCGTTTTTCCGTAGAATACGTTGGTCGATACAAACAGAAAGACGATAGCCGAACGAATGTAGATATTGAAGTAGAAGACATTGATACTGCTGAATTAATGAATTCTCCCATTCGATTGAATAAAATCGCAGATTACATCATAGACAATCACAGCCGTAAAACACATAACAGAACATTTACAGCAATGTTTTGCGTAAATAGTGTGGACACCTTGATTGCCTATTACGAACTTTTCAAACAAAAGAAACAAGAAGGCAAACACAACTTAAAAATTGCAACGATTTTCAGTTACACAGCAAACGAAGAAGATCAAGGTGCAGATGGTTCGTATAATTTTGATTTCAACGAAGAAAGTGCAACGTCGTTAATGGCTGCCGAATCTAGTATTGAATACGTTCGCAAAGAAAACCTTCATTCACGCGATAAATTAGAAGAGTTTATTGGTGATTACAACTCACTATTCGGAACTAAATTTTCTACCAAAGACAGTGTGTTGTTTTACAATTATTACAACGACATTTCCAAAAAAGTCAAAGAAAAGCAAATTGATATTTTATTAGTAGTCAATATGTTTTTGACTGGGTTTGATAGTCCAGGTTTAAATACCTTATACGTGGATAAAAACTTAAAATACCACGGATTAATTCAGGCTTACTCACGTACTAACAGAATTTTAGACGAATTAAAATCCCAAGGGAATATTTTGTCTTTCCGAAATTTAAAGAAAGCCACAGACGATGCCATTGCATTGTTTTCGAATAAAGATGCGAAGGACGTTATCATTATGCAACCGTATGAAGATTACGTGAGTAAATTCAACGAAGCATACGAAACGCTTTTGAAATTAGTACCAACGGTAGATAGTGTAAACGAATTAAACAACGAAACAAGCAAACTAGAATTTGTAAAAGCCTTTCGTGAATTGATGCGTGTTAAAAATATATTAACCACGTTTTCAGATTTTACGCACGAAGCGTTAGAAATGGACGAACAAGAATTTGAAGATTATAAAAGCAAGTACTTAGATATCTACGAAACAGTTCGTAAAACAACTGAAAAAGAAAAAGTATCCATTTTAGAAGACGTAGATTTTGAATTAGAATTAATTCATCGCGACGAGATAAACGTCAATTACATTCTAAATCTCTTAGCGAAT
>CALPOI020000088.1 GCA_943325145.2 Candidatus Planktophila lacus
AATTCTATTCATTTTTTTCGTATTATTTATTGATATTCAAAATTATAACTATTATTCACTTATTTGATTTTCGTTCTATTTATTCGGCTAAAAAAGGATAATCTACATACCCCTTCTCAGTTCCTCCATACATTGACGCAGCATCCAATTCATTGAAGGGAGCATTTAGTTCGAAACGTTTAGGTAAATCAGGATTTGCAATAAATAAAGTTCCGAAGGAAATAAGTTTAGCAACACCTAATGCTAATTCTTGCTCCCCTGTTTCTTTGGTATAACCACAATTTGCAATAATGGGATGAGTAGAAATACTTCCTAATTCTTCAATGACATTCTTTGGATAATTTTTATGCTGTTCACCGTCAAATGGCACTTTCATAAGATGAATGTAGGCCAAAGGAAGGTTGTTTAATTCTTTGATTAAAAGTGTAAATTGTGTCAAAGGATCTGAATGAACAATTGAATTATAGGTACTTGTTGGCGATAATCTTATCCCAACTTTATTTGGTCCAACAGCTGAAACTAATGCATTCATTACCTCAAGAACAAATCGATTTCTGTTTTCATGATTCCCTCCATAACTATCTGTTCGTTGATTTGAGCTTTCAGCTAAAAATTGATTGGGTAAATACCCAAAAGCAGCGTGTAACTCCACCCCATCAAACCCTGCTTCAATTGCATGCAAAGCAGCTTGTTTGTATTCCTGAATAATGCGCTCAATTTCCGTAACTGATATTTCTCTTGGTGTTTCATACGGTTTTGGCCCTTCCATCGTAAAATGTTGTTGTCCTTCAATTGCTATTGCAGAAGGCGCAACTGGGAGCTGCCCATTTTTCACTAAAGAATGACCAACTCTTCCTGTATGCCACAATTGCGCAATAATTTTACCTCCATCTTGATGAACTGCTTGAGTAACTTTTCCCCATGCTTCCACCTGATCTTTAGTATACAATCCCGGTGTTAAAGAACTACCAATGGCTTCTTCAGAAATATTGATTGCTTCAGTAATGATCAATCCCGCAGTAGCTCTCTGTTGGTAATAAGTCGCAGTAGCTTCACCTACCACACCTAAAATGCTTGCTCTCGAACGGGTCATTGGTGCCATCACCATCCTGTTTTTCAGCTTCATTGTTGCTAATTCAATTGGTTCTAATAATTTCATAATTAATATTTTATTTAAATTCAAACGTTCTGCTCACTAAACTAAAGAAAACGATGTCTTACTTCAATAATTGGTGATTTATTTTGTAAACCTACTTTCAATACTTTACTTTTGCAAGTAGTTACACGAATGTTTAGTAGTAACCTATTGTAAAGTATTTAATGAAATCAACCAATCAACAATGAAAGAAAATAACAATTACTCCGAAAATAACTGTTCATTGAAACAAGTCTTAGACATTATTGGGGGTAAATGGGCCATGCCGATTATCTATATCTTATCAAAAGGTAAAATGCGTTTTAAAGAATTGGAACGAAGTATTGAGGGAATCAATACCCGAATGTTGGTAAAAGAATTGAAAAATATGGAAGCAAATGGTATAATTACGAGAGAAGTTTTCGCTACGGTTCCTCCTACTGTTGAATACACGCTTACACCAAAAGGTCAAAAATTACTTCCTAGCATCACCTCTCTCCACCAATGGGGACAAGAATTTGCCAATCAATAATAGAAAACAAGTAGTGTTTTCGGCTAAAGTATTAGAAACTATCTATAAAATGTATTAACCAATTTTCGAAATAAAGAAATATACCAACCTATTCCTTAGGGATTTCTAATTCCATTCCGATTTGTAAATTTCCTTTTTCGAGTTCTTTTTTACTTCCTACGAATTTATCAGATTTTAAGTTATAGTCAATTAATTTTTTCTGAGTCAAGTTCGGATGACTTTTGGAATATTTTTTGGTTATAAACGTAAATCCTTCCCCTTTTTCCACAACGTGCATATAATTGTTCTTTTTCAATGCTTTGATTGGATCTTTTTCTTGTTTTACTTCTTCTTTAACCTCTTTTTCTTCGTTCTCAACTTCCTTTTTATGTTTTTCCGCTGCGTTATCTTTCTTTTCGTCCTCTTTCGCAGTTTTGGTGTGAGTTTTCAGTTTCTTTTCTTCAACCGCCTTTTTTTTAGTAATTTTTGAATGAGGATTTGCTTTTTCTTTCGGCGAAATTACCTTACCATCTGAGACATAAATCTCATGCGTTTTGCCTTGGAAAGAAATAAGCAAGGTATCATTTTTGGAATTTAGTAGTCGTTGGCTCATAGTTGCGTCGAGTAACTCCTCTAGCCGCATGGTGGTAATCAATTTATTTTCAATCGATTTCTTAGTCCCACCGAGTAATACTATCACACCAAAACTGACCAAAAACGTTATAACAATTCCTAAAACATAAAATTTCATGTTGGAAGAATTCTCAATTTCTATCACTTCGGATGTGGCTACTTCATTCGCAATTTGTTCTTCCTTATTGTCAGAAAATGAATTTACTTCTGAAAATAAATGCTCAGTTGTTGAAACAACATGTTCACTTTCATCAATATAGATGGTAGTACATGCAAAAGATTTATTCGGAGAATTTATTGATGCTTCAATTAATAGTGTCTGCAGTAAAATAGACAATTGCACTACATCTGTTACTCCTTCAAGCTCTGAATCCAATAATTGGTCTTGCAAATTTTTTGTTGCAAAAAGAATAAAATCTCCTTTTTTGGGATGAAGTAATAGCGTTTTAATTGCAGCACCTAAATGAGCCTCCACTCCCAATGCTATTTTTTTTCTTTGTAATTCAAATAGTTGGTGGTTCGCTTCATCAGATTCCAAATCTGCAGCATCTAACATTTCTTCCAATGTTTGACCTTCAGACATTAATTGTAATTGCTCTTCTGTGCGTAGTAAAACACCTAACTCTCCAACCCAACCTAAATAACACTCTCCATTCTGCTCAAGCATTACAACCATACTCACTCCTGTTTGAAGATGTTTATCAAGTAAAGATTGATTAACTTCCTCAAAACAAGATGGTAATGCGGTGAAAAAATTATCCGTTATTCTTATCGGAAGGCTTCTAAGTATCGTTTCGGTTGCAAATTCCGCAAAATTCAATTGTTCAGCAGCACTAACACAACTGAAAACCACTATTTTCCCTTGATTGAACTCCAATTCTTTTACAACAACTGTATCTAAACTTTCAGTCATTCCATTTCGGGAAAATGTTTTACTTGTACTCTTCATTAATTGCTTTTTTCAAATTTGAATTGAAGCTTTTTTTTAATAAAAAATCAATCTTCAATTTACATCGGTGTAAAGTTAAAAATTAGATAATAAATTTTAACAATAAATTACTTCTCAAATAATTTTATAAAACATACGTCTTTAGTAGTTATCTAATTCTCAACAACCGCGTCAATTCGTACATCGCATATTTATTTCCTCGACTATAAAAAGCTTTCTTTACACGCGCTTTTTCCTGTGAAGTTAAATGCCACGACAATGAAATACGTTTTTTCTGCTCTTCCAATAAATTAAATGAAATATAGTTAACTGGAAACCCCATGTTTTGTAGGGCAACATTCATTAATTGTTCTTGGTCAAAATCTTGTGTTTTAGGAAAATTATCGTACATGTTTCCAAAAGGCAATGTAAATTTCTGCATCATAGAAACATTTCGAACGATATCACCACGCAACATTCTTTTCGTATCTCTAATCTGAAGTACAATCACCCCAGAAGTATTTCGCTTGATCCAATCACGCATGGAATAAATAAAATCAATCATCACTTTGGTACCATAATTATCTCTCAATCCAGCATCCATGATGTGCACAGAAGGTTTTGTGGGTAACGAAACCATAGGCAAAACAAAAGGAAAAGTTGCATTCATTCTCAATACAGTTCCAAAACGCAAGCTATCAGGAACATTAGATTCAAAAAAAGACTGGAAATCAACATATTCATGAGAATTCGTTATTCCTTTCAATGTGTTTTTTGGTTGACATAGAAAAGATAAATTCTGTGAAGAAATTAATAAACGTCTACCATTGTCAATAATCGTAGGTGTAAAAATCATTGTTGGAATAACTGCGTTTTTTTCTGGTTGCTTGTAGGCACCTAAAGGCACATCCAATACATGTTCTGTATTTGAATGCAACTGTTGTTCAAATGCATACCCACGATCTTTCGTATAGGTATTACCGTATTTATTAAATTTCATCCGATAAAAAATATCGTTCGAATAAGCCGAAAAAATCAATTTATTGAGCAAATCTTTCGACATGTTTTTTGTATACTTCTCTTTTGAACTCGTTTGTGTATGCAGTGTTCGATCTTTCAATACCAAGCCTCTGTAATACGCTGCACCCAACATCCCTCCCGAAGCTCCAGAAATTAAATGAACATGTTTAAACAACTCTCCTTTTAAACGTGTCTCCACTTGTTGCAATACAGAAAAAGTCCACAAAGCACTCCTGGAACCGCCTCCAGAAGTTAAAATAAAAATCATTTTTGGAGCTTGTTGTCCTGTTTGTTGCTTCCAGTGATTCAGGGTCTGTTCATACGATTTTTTAGCCCCATTGACTTCTTTAGCAGATAAATTAAGTTCACTTATAGATTCAATGTTAAACGGAATTGCTTTTTCAGGAGCATAATTTAATCCATAAGCATAACTCTTGTATTGGAAGAAATCTGTATTCAAACTCATATGATTCATTACCAATAACACCCCAATAAAAATAACATTTGACCAATACCCTACCCATGAACGTAATGCACTGAATAACATCAATATAATAGTAAGCAACGTAACAAAACTCATTGCAGCTGGAACCTCAAACAAAGGAGTATCTCGTAATAAACCTAAAACTATAAATGCGATGATTGTAACAATCTCAAAAAAAGAGGAATTGATTTTTGTCTTTGAAAGTACCGATTTGAGCAACTCTTTATCATAATGCTTGATCGAACGACTTTTTCTTATTCTATAAATAGAAAACAAATAAATATAAATACGGTCTTTTTGGTAGCTAAAATAATGCGACCAATCAATCTTATTGTGCATAAATGAGCCTGAATTTTCTTCCTCATCTACTGAAATTACTTCTCCAAGTAACTTAAATACATTTCGATTAACTGGAAAAAAATAAAGTATCGTTAAAACGATAAAAAGTGTAAAACCAACAAGATACGAAAACACATATTTATACACTTCTGCTGAAGTTGCAAACTCTTCAGTTAATTGAAAAATCGAAAACCGATAAATAAAAAAACAATTAAAAACCAACGGAATAATGGCATTATTCAAGGAAAACAGTAAAAAAGGGCGGGACAATGTAGCTAGAAAAGGATATTTATTTCCCATTTTCATATAGCTATACGTGTTAAAAGCAGCCGTAAACCCACCAAATGCGAAACCTAATAACCCAAATGAAACAATACCTATTTCACCATTGTATTCCGGAGAGTAAAAAAGAAAAGGAATTCCATAATGAAAGCCCAAATTATCAGAAACAATCAAAAAAAGTAGGATCCAAAAAGAAGTTGCAAAAAGATTGTATTTTAAGTGCCCAAAAAGAAGTTGTAACGGAAAAAAAGACCGAATAAAAAATAAACTTTTTCTTACATAATGCGCACCTAACATACTTCGTAATTTAATCTTCAAACAATAACTTTTCAATTGAAGATTTTACTAAATATAACAATTTTATCCTAAATCCATTGATTTTATTAAATCTTTGGAGGATTTTAACTATTTCAATAAGCTTTGTAAAGAGGGGCTTTATAATAGAATAATTTTTCTTTACTATAATTATTCAATATGACTCAACAATCCTCGTATCCCATCATACATTCTTGATAACTCTTCATTAGTCACACAATAAGGAGGATTTAAAAACACAATATTACCCAAAGGTCTAATCAATAAACCATTAGAGATAAAATATTGATAGGCTATATCTCTAATTTCTGCAAAATAGGACGAAGACCCAGAAACTTTAATTTCTACCGCGATAATTGTTCCCATCTGACGAACTTCTTGAACTTTGGGATGTGTTATTAAAGAATCACCAAAGGCAGCATGTTGCTCACTAATACGATGTATACTTTCTTTGAACGATGTAGCCTCTATCAAATCAATATTGGCACAAGCCACGGCACATGCTAACGCATTTCCTGTAAAGGAGTGTCCATGCAACAAAGCTTTCGTTTTTATAGGAGACAAAAAAGCAGTGTAGATTGCCTCAGTTGCCACTGTAAGTCCTAGAGGAAGCACGCCACCAGTCAATCCTTTTGATAAACAAACAATATCTGGAGTTGAATCAATGTAATTCATTGCGAATAACTTACCTGTTCTCCCCCATCCAGTCATGACTTCATCAAAAATTACCAAAACTTGATACGATTTTGCAAGTGCAACCAAACGTTCTAAAAAAGAAGGGCTATACATCATCATTCCTGCGGAACCCTGCACCAAAGGCTCAACAATAATTGCAGCACATTCATCAGAAGCAAATAATTTTTCAGCAGCTATCAATACCTCTTCCTCTTTTTGTTTATATGGAAATGGCAGATAATCAACCTCAAAAAATAAATGTTCAAAAGGTGCATTGAAATATCCTCTTTGAGAAATAGACATCGCACCAAAGGTATCACCATGATAAGCTCCTTCCAGAGCTACAATTCTTTTTTTATCAATGGATTGATTGTGCCAAAATTGAAAAACCATTTTAATGGCAACTTCTACAGAGGTAGAACCATCGTCTGAAAAAAACACTTTTCGGAAATTATCAGGTAACAACCCAACAACTCTTTCAGCCAATTCGATTGCTTTAGGATGTGTAGCTCCAGCAAAAATAACGTGATCTATCTGTTCGAACTGATTCAGCAACGCCTGCTTTAAATGAGGTTGGTTATGACCATGTAAAGTCACCCACCAAGAAGAATTACAATCCAAATATTCTTTCCCATCTGCTGTATATAATGTTGCTCCATCTGCTTTAACAATTACCAATGGATCTGGTGCAGTTTGCATTTGTGTGAAAGGATGCCACACGTAATTTCTATCTTTTTGTAATAAATCAGCCATTGAATCCTCTTATAAGTTGTTTAGACAAATTTAATCTTTGAACCTATTGCATCTACCAACTAATTTTATTTTTTAAATTTCTCTTTTGACTTTCAAAAAAAAATACTACTTTTGCATTGGGTAAGTCTTTTACGACTAGCTCCTTCATACTCCTCCAGGACGGGAACGTAGCAAAGGCATGAGGTTGAGCGGTGCGATAAAAGTAGCTTACCCATTTTTTATGCCCAAAAGTTTCTGATACACCTCAAAAAGTGTACTTTTATAATCATCACATTCATTCTTATCTAACATGCAATTTTTCATAGATACCGCTAACCTTTCCGAAATTCGAGAAGCAGCTCAATTAGGTATTATTGATGGGGTAACTACTAACCCTACTTTAATGTCTAAAGAAGGAATTACGACAAAAAATGGTCAACTAGCTCATTATATTTCTATTTGCGAGGAAGTTATTGGATTTGTTAGTGCAGAAGTTCTCGCAACTGATTTCAACGGAATGATAAAAGAAGCAGAATTACTTGCTGACTTACATCCAAATATTGTGGTTAAAATACCAATGATTGCAGATGGAATTAAAGCGATTAAATACCTAACAGAGAAAGAAATAAAAACCAATTGCACATTAGTTTTTTCAGCAGGTCAAGCTTTACTTGCAGCAAAAGCAGGTGCTACATTCATTTCGCCATTTGTTGGCCGTTTAGACGATATTTCAACGGATGGTCTTCAACTAATTGCTCAAATTAGAGGTATCTTTAATAACTATGATTTCAGTACTCAAATATTAGCCGCATCGATAAGAAACCCTATGCATGTCATACAATGTGCAGAAATAGGCGCTGATGTTGTTACTGCTCCTTTGAATGTGTTGTTAGCACTACTAAAACACCCTTTAACTGATATCGGTTTAGCGCAATTTTTAGCGGATGCGAATAAAAATACTTCAAAATAATTAGAATGTTGACAGCTGAAACATTATTTGCAAACACCGGATTTTCCTCGCCCACACCAATGCAAAATGAGTATTGGTCAAAGGCAAAAGATTTCTCGATTTTGTTATCCATGACTGGAAGTGGTAAAACACTTGCCTTTCTTTTACATTTAGAACAAAAGATATCTACTACTCCTTTTCATCAGGTATTAATTCTTTGTCCAACAAGAGAATTAGCGTTTCAAGTAGCCAAAAATTATACTTCGCTACGTTCAGGTCGAAAAACAGTTCTATGCTACGGAGGACATTCTTTTAAAAACGAAGAACTTCAACTACGTGAAGGACCAGAAGTGGTAATTGGCACACCTGGTAGGATTTTAGACCATTATAAAAGACAAACTTCAGGATTAGCACCTTTTGATCACTTAATTCTAGATGAATACGATAAAATTTTAGAACTTGGTTTCAGTAAAGAAATCAATGAAATCATCGAGTTTTCAAGTCAACTAAAAAGTATTCAACTGATTAGCGCGACAGAAATAGAAGAATTACCCGGTAATTTTAAAAACTACCCCTTCAGTACTTTTTCATTTTTAAGTACTGAGCAACCGGTAATCAATTATTTTTCAATTGAATCGATCGGTCACGACAAATTGCATGCATTAGTAGCTTTTTTATCGTCTAAAGCATTCGGTCCAACGTTGGTATTTTGTTCCCACAGAGAAACTGCAGATCGAATATCCCAACACCTAACTGAATACGGAAAACAAAATGTTGTTTTTCATGGTGGAATGGAACAAATCGACCGCGAACGTTCCCTAATTAAATTCAAAAATAATTCGATAGATTGTTTGGTTTGTACAGATTTAGCTGCAAGAG
>CALPOI020000089.1 GCA_943325145.2 Candidatus Planktophila lacus
AGTTAATCCAGGACAAGCTGAAGTACTATCTAACATATAACTTACAGTTACAAAACCTGGCTTTAGTAGATTCGCATACCCATTTTGGTCGATTCGAATTTTAGAAGTATCTGACACAATCCAATTCCCTCTTTGTCTGTTCACTTTAAACTTAAAATTAGACCCTTCACAAAAAAGAGAATCCCCGTCAATATTTAAATCCGAACAATAGGAGCCTTTGATTAATTCAGAGCGATATTGCACTACTGAATTATACATTCGTTTAACTTGTTCTTTGGTAAACATATTCATCGAATTATCATACACATAATCCATATAATTCATAAACATTTCTCCATTTTGATTGGCCCCACATTTATTATTAGGCCTCCATGGAAAACTTGGATTTCCCTTATTCTGGTCTTCAGCGATTGGTGTATCTGATATTAAATCATCTCCACAAGCTTCATCTCCCCAAATGTGATTTAAGTTTAACCAATGACCAACTTCATGTGTTGTTGTTCTTCCAAGCGCATATCCATTAAAGTCCTCACTTCCTGCGGTACCATTTGTTCCAAATGCTCTAAAGTCAATTACTACTCCATCTGTTTCAGGATAGGCACTCAAATCAGAAGGAGGCCATGCATATCCAAGAAGACCTAAATCATTTTTAAACTTTACTACATAGATATTTAAATACTTTCTGGAATCCCAATAGTCAGACCCTCCAGTATTTGTGGATTTCATCTCGTCATTATCTTGCCATTCAGTAATCGTTGTTTTTACTCGAACAATCCCGCTAGACACCCGATTATTTGGATCTCTTTCCGCTAAAAAAAAATGAATATCTAACCCCCCACCGTATTTATAAAAAGGATGATTTTCAGGTAGTAAATCCGAATTTCGTCTTCCATAATCATGGTTTAAAACATCGATTTGAGATTGAATTTGTTCATCTGAAATATTTTGATCAGGTGTATTCCATATAACATGAACAACAACGGGAATAAATAACTTACCTCTTTTGAGACTGCTATTTTCATTCATCTTAAATTGTAGTTGATTTTCACCGATGCTATCCGATATTTTTAACAAAGGATTCAAACTTCTTCTATTATTTTTATGCGCTACTGCTGAACATCTATTTTTGTACTGACTTAAAAAACTATTTGAATAAGAAACAAATAGAATTAAAAGCAACACAACATTAATCCCACGCATCTTCTGTACCGTCTTCTTTATTTGCATCATTAATCAATTTTTGCCAATTGTAACCTCCTTCTTCAGTATCTTTTAAAATGTCTTTGTATTCCCATTCGTTCAAATCATATTGCATGATTTCCTCTCCAGTATATGTTTCAATCTCTTCTAAAAAGACACGTTCTTCCTTACTACAAAATGCCAATGCTTGTCCTTTTCTCTCTCCTCTTCCTGTTCGTCCAACTCGATGGACATAATTTTCTGCCACATCAGGTAAATCATAATTTATAACATACTCTACATTCGGAATATCAATACCTCTAGCTGCAACATCCGTCGTAATCAATACCCTGTTTTCTCCATTTCTAAATCGATCTAAAACTGAAAAACGCTCTTGTTGATCTAAACCTCCATGTAAAAATTCAGCGTGAATTTCTACTCGTTCCATTGCTGCAACCACACGTTCTGCTCTAACTTTTGTTCGTACAAAAACAACAAATTTACTTTCCTCGTATTCCTTTAAAATATTCTCTAAAAAGAAACGTTTGTGATCCATTTCTACAAATACCACTGCGTGTTGAATATTCTTCGCTACTGGATTCTTTGGCGAAATTTGAATACGTATTGCATTTCGAACAACCGAGTAGGCTAACTTTTTAATATGTTTACTAATAGTAGCTGAGAAAAATAAGGTCTGACGTTGAGAAGGGATAAATTTCATCACATCGTTAATATCTTTAATAAAACCTAAATCCAACATCAAATCAGCCTCATCAATACATACAATTTTAACATTACTCAAGGATAAATGTCCTTGGGAAACTAAATCAAACATTCTACCGGGTGTCGCTACTAAAATATCAACATCTTCTTTTAATTTTGAAATTTGAGTATCTTGTTCTACACCACCATAAATTGATGTACTTATAACACTTAACTCCTTCCCTATCTCAATAAAAACATTTGTAATTTGTAATGCTAGTTCTCTTGTGGGAGCCAAAACTAAACATTGAATTCCAGCATGCTTTTCCTGTTTAGATTTTGATTTTTCTAACATTTCAAGAATTGGAATTGCAAATGCGGCAGTTTTTCCAGTTCCAGTTTGTGCAATTGCTAAAACATCTTCTCCTTGTAAAATTGGTTCAATGGCTTTAAATTGAATGTCAGTTGGTCGCACTAAACCCATCGCTGACAATTGTTTTTTTATCTTTGTAGAAATACGATAATCTTCAAATTTCATAGTGAACTTTTTCTCTGTTTTATTGATTTAATCAACAGAATTTACACAAAAATACATTTAGAAATTCGCTTTATCTATTTTTGATTGATTTGTTATTTACATTTGAACTACATTCGTGTTTTTTCTACTATTGAAAATGAGATTTTACGTTTATTTATGCTTCTACTTTTCGATTTTGGGTTGCAATCAAAGCAACACAATTCCCACTCAATCAACAAAAAAAAACATTGTTCCTTTTGCAAATTATCTAAAAGTTTACCTACATGATAATTTCACCGAAGTACAAATCATCTCGCCTACTTCTAATAAAATTGAAAAAAAGTTTGCTTTAATCCCACACAAAAAAACAATCACTTTATCAAAAGAATATGAAATAATTCATACTCCCATAAGAAATTTGGTAGCCTTATCAAGTAATCAAATTGGAATGTTAAATGAATTGAATCAAATCTACAAAGTCAAAGGAGTTTCAAATAAAAAATATATTCATAACAGAACAGTTCTGAAACTAATTAAACGAAAAAAAATCAATGAGTTCGGATCTGTAGAAGAAATAAACCCGGAAAAAACAAATCAACTAAAGTGTGATGTAATTTGCTACTCTGGATTTGGTACTCCTCCCCCTAACGATAGGAAATTTAAGCTACTTCATACCGCGTGTATCCCAAACTATGATTGGAATGAGGCAACACCAATGGGGAAACTAGCATGGATTTACCTGTATGGTTATCTTACTGGGAAAGAGAAAGAAGCAATAAGTTATGTTCGAAATGTGAATCACAAATACAATGCTTTACGTTTAACTTCTCAGAAAAATAAAAATGGAAAAACTATATTATCAGGTGCTCTAATTGGTGATAGTTGGTATTTACCTGCTGGAAAAAGTTACAATGCGACCCTACTAAAAGATGCAGGGGCGAATTATGTTGAACAATTCTCAACTGGACATGGAAGTGTAAAAATTTCACTTGAAAAATGCCTTCAAAAACATAAAAACGCAGCCATTTGGATAAATCCTGGATCATCTTCTCTAAGACAACTTTCATCTCAAAACAAACATTACGAAAAATTTAATGCTTTCAAAAATAAATCTGTTTATTGCTACACTCATAATGCCAACTTTTTTTGGGAGAATTCTACACTTCTACCTCATCGTTTACTTCAAGATTTAATTCTTCTTTCACATGAAAACGATCCAAAAGATTCAGAGTTATTTTTCTATAAAAAATTAACCCAATGACCATGCAAAAGTATAAGTTGAAAATTATGATTGCATTTGCATTATTATTGAGTTTAATCTTTTTTCATTTGAATGGAGCAGAATTTAATTGGAATTTCAACTTTGAGACTACTGATTCTTCCATTCTATTTAAAGAAATTCGTCTACCAAGAACTTTAACCGCAATTCTAGCAGGCAGTAGCATTTCTATTGCAGGTTTACTAATGCAAACATTATTTAAAAACCCGTTAGCTGGACCATCTATTTTAGGAATTACAAGCGGATCCTCTTTATTTGTTGCATTCTATACAATGGCAGGAATTCAGCTGTTTTCTTCCAACTGGGACATTATTTCAGCAGGAATTCTTGGCGCATTACTTTTTTCAATTTTCATATTATTTTTTAGTAAATATGTCAGACAACAAACTACATTATTAATCATTGGGATGATGTTAGGAAGTTTCACTAACTCAATCATTCAAGTAATTGAAAATCAAACAGTTGCAGAAAAGCTTCAAACTTACAATTTTTGGGGGTTTGGAAGTTTACAACATGTTTATATTGAACAAATTCCTCTTATTCTTTTAACATTTACACTAGCATTTTTAATGATTATTTCACATATTAAACCATTGAATACCATTGTTCTTGGAGAGACATCTGCGCAACATTTAGGCATTCAAGTGAACAAAACTCGATTCGTGATAATCATAAGTACTGCTATTTTTACTGGTGTAACAACTGCTTTTTGTGGGCCAATTTCATTTGTTGGTTTAGCAGTGCCTAATCTTGTTAAGATCTGGTTTAGAACAACAAACCAAACCATTTTACTCATTGCCAGTGCATTTATTGGTAGTGTTTTTTTACTCTTTTGCGATTGTATAATTTTATGTTTAGAAGATATTGTACAAATCCCGCTTAATAGTATTACTTCATTAATTGGCGCTCCTTTTGTTGTTTGGCTACTTCTAAAAAAACGAATCCATGATAACTTGTAATTCTTTAAAAGTAGGTTATATTGATCCTATTTTACAGTGTGAACAAATTTCATTTACCACAGGTGAATTATATTGTTTAATCGGTAAAAATGGGGCCGGTAAATCAACTTTTTTAAAAACATTAATGGGGGATATTGCACCTTTATCAGGTAAAATAACTATTGCAAACCGACCTCTTAGTCTTATTGAACCTAATGAAAAAGCTAAATTAATTGCGTTTGTCCCTTCAAAATTTGATGGTATTCCTTTCTTGACTTCGTACGAATTTATTGCAAAAGGAAGAATTCCTTACACCAACTTTTTCGGCAATCTATCCCTCAAGGACAAAGAAATCATCAATGAAGCAGTTGAATTTACCAAAGTAGGCTACTTATTGGATAAAGAGACTACTTTATTAAGTGATGGGGAACGACAATTAATTTCAATTACAAGAGCGCTTGCACAAGATACTCCTTATATCTTACTAGATGAGCCAACTTCTTTTTTAGATCCTGAGAATAAACTGAAACTATTTTCATTATTATCAAAAATAAGTAAATCAAAAAATAAACTTTGTTTAATAAGTACCCACGACATTGAATTTTCTAAACTTTTTTGCACGAATTATTTAGTGATTTCTCAAAAAACCAAAACTATTACACTAGAAAAATTTTCAAATAATAGCTCTAATTTGGATATCTACAAAAAAGGTTTCGAAGAAGCTTATTTGTTTTTAACACAACGAACTGATAATCCACTTGACTTTGGATAACAATAACTCTTCACATCGTTAGATTTGTAGATCAAATAACGTGTCCAAGCATACTTTAGTGACAATGCTGTACCACACCAGAAAAATGCTCCTTCTTTTGTAAAAGCAATTCCTTCTTTACTTGTCTTTCTCCATCCCAATGGCTCTGCTGCAAAATTATTTTTCGCATAGACTACAGAAGTTGAATCTCCCCATGAACTTGCAAACTTCAATTTAGGACCAGCGACTGTCTCTCCTCCTAAGTGATTTACAAGTGCGTTCCAATCATCCTCATCAGGAACATGATAACCTTCGGGTGCAAGTCCTCGAGGATCATTAACTGCATACCAATTATAAAGTTTTGTTTGAGTAGGATCATTGTCATAATAACACCAAGCTGCCACTTTTTGATCTGCGGCTTTAATCCACAATTCGTCGGTTTGAGCTTCTAGGATAACATCCCCATTACGAAATTTAGTTACATTTAAATTTTCAGTCATCCATGTTTGTGGCCCAATTTTGATAGTAGAAAAACTTGACTTTGCATTTTTTGTACTAGAAGTTGAGACTGCTTTATTTTGTGACTTAAGCAACCCATTTAATCGTTCAATTTCGTTTTTTGATTGTGCGGTTTCTTCAATACATTTAGCTAATTTCCTTTCCATTTCCTCTAAAAGATTCAATTTATTTTGACCTGATTTAGAGTTAGAAATAAAAGTGTTTAAACGTTTAATATCAGAATTTAATTTATCAATCTGTTGAGATTTTTGAAAATTAACACGAAGTAAACTGTCGTATTTCTTTGAACATTTATCTAAATCTTCTTTTAATTGTGCTTGAAATTTCGGTGCGAAAAGTATAATTAAAAATCCAATTGCGCAGACTTTGATAAAAATTTTCATAGAAAATATTTTTTATCATTTTTTACGCAAAAAACAAAAATTTGTTTCAAGTTTCCTAGAAGTCAAATAAAGCTTAAGAAACAAATGCAACTTTTAGCTAGTTAACCTAAAACTTTCTCAGCAAACTAAATTACTTTATTTCGATCCAAACTTCTGTATTGAATTGCTTCTGCAATATGTTGAGTTTGTATCTCCTCGGCACCATCCAAATCTGCGATTGTTCGTGCAACTTTAATGATTCGATCATAAGCTCTTGCGGATAAACCTAGTTTATTCATCGCATTTTTTAATATAGTTCGAGATGATTCATCTAACTGACAAAATTTTTGTAATTCATAAGACCCCATTTGAGCATTTGAATGTATAGTAGTGTTTAATTTTTCATACCTGTTTTTTTGTACTCTCCTTGCTTCCACTACTCTATCACGAATTGAATTACTCGTTTCTTCTTGAACCTGACTAGATAACTCATCGTAAGAAATAGGAGTTACTTCAATATGTAAATCAATGCGATCTAACAAAGGACCTGATATTTTATTCAAATATTTTTCTACTGCACCAGGTGCACAAACACATTTTTTATCTGGATGATTATGGTACCCACACGGACACGGATTCATTGCTGCAATCAACATAAATCCAGCTGGGTAATCAACGGTAAACTTTGCGCGTGAAATTGTTACCGAACGATCCTCTAAAGGTTGGCGCATTACTTCTAAAACTGCACGTTTATATTCGGGTAATTCATCTAAAAAAAGTACGCCATTGTGTGCTAAAGAAATTTCACCAGGTTGTGGATAACTTCCGCCACCAACTAACGCGACATCTGAAATAGTATGATGTGGTTTACGGAAAGGGCGATCAGTTATTAATCCGATTTTCTTTGCTGTTTTTCCAGCAACACTGTGTATCTTTGTTGTCTCTAAAGATTCTTCCATCGACATTGGAGGTAAAATCGTCGGTAATCGTTTCGCTAACATTGATTTACCAGCGCCTGGAGGCCCTACCAGAATTACATTATGTCCTCCTGCAGCTGCAATTTCAAAGGCACGTTTGATCTTGTATTGACCCTTCACTTCAGAAAAATCAATTTTACCACATGGATGAATTTCGTCTAGTTTTTTTTCATCTGTATAAATAGTCGGCTCAATTATTTTTTCTCCATTAAAAAAATCAACAACATCAGATAAATTTGATACTCCCAATATTTCAATCTCTTGGACAATTGCAGCTTCTAATGAGTTTTCAGCGGGAACAATTACTCCTTTAAATCCATCTTTTTTTGCTTGAATAGCAATCGGTAAGATTCCTTTCATTGGTTGAATAGTTCCATCCAGACTCAATTCCCCCAAAATAATATATTTCGAAACTTCTGTCGACTTTACTTGGTTACTTGCGGCCAAGATTCCCATTGCAATGGGCAAATCGTATACGGAACCTTCTTTTCGTATATCAGCAGGTGCCATATTTATAGTTATTTCCTTACCTGGTATGGAAAGCCCAATATTTTTCACGGCTGACTTTATTCGCTGCTGACTCTCTTTTACAGCACTGTCTGGTAAACCAACGAGAAAAAAATTTACTCCTCTACTTATATTTACCTCAATTGTAATAGTTGTAGCATCTACTCCAAATACTGCGCTACTATAAATTTTTACTAACATTTTTTAGATAATTTGATGATTATCTAATTTAAGTTAGTGAAAAAGTTCAATTCATGAAAGGATTTCTTAAGAAAAATCATCTCTTTACTCATAATTTAATGGCCCTCGTCATCTCCCTTTTACCTGGAGGACCAGGCAATGTTTCTACTTTAAACCCAGCTGCTTTTAAATCTCTTTTTACTTGTCCTTTGGCGCAATAGGTTACCAATACACCTCCAGATGTCAATGCTTCGTATAACTTGTCAAAATGGGACCACATTGTTTCTTGTACCCTCGGACCAAATGCATCAAAATAAATTAAATCATACGCTTCATTCGGAAAAGCAAAGTGTTCAAAATTTTGACAAATCTTATTTAAGTGAAACGCTGGACTAATTACTACTTCTTGATTCCAAGCAACAGAATGTAGCTTTTTGTATACTTGCTTTAAGTCCTCTGAATCGAATAATTCATGATACCCTAATAATCTTATTTCTTCTTCGGTAACAGGATACGCTTCAATGGTATTGTAGATGATAGCAAGATTGTTATTTAAACCGAATTCGTAGGTCAAAATTGCGTTCAATCCAGTTCCAAAACCAACTTCAAAAACACGCACTTCTTTGTGGTTATCAAATAAGGAAAGTCCATAGTTTAAAAAAACATGTTTTGCTTCTTGAACTGCCCCATGTGTTGAATGATAATTTTCATTCCAATCCACTAAATGTATTGTCTTTGAACCATCACCAGTTGTGATAATTGTACGTGTGTTTTTCTCCAACATTTCTTTTTGCTTATTCAATTGTACGAAAGTAGAGTTTCATCGATACATTCGCAATCATATTTTTAAAATTGAATTTAAAAAATTGAAAATTCAATTGGGTAACTCAATGTCCTTTACGTAC
>CALPOI020000090.1 GCA_943325145.2 Candidatus Planktophila lacus
AAAATTTGAACTGCTTCATTGGCAACTTTACAAGCTACTTCAGAGGCATAATATTTCGCGATTGCAGATTCTCTTGTTAGATTTTTCTTTGAATTTTTAAGCTCAGCGGCTTTGTGTAATAATAGTTCAGAAGCATCTATTTCAGTAATCATATCCGCCAACTTAAACCCTATTGCTTGGAATTTTGAAATCGATTGACCAAATTGTTCGCGTTCTTTTGAATATTTCAATGCTGCTTCGTATGCGCCTTTTGCAATTCCTAATGAAAGTGCTCCAATTGAAATACGACCCCCATCCAAAATTTGCATTGCTTGCTTGAATCCATGACCAACTTCACCAATAATGTTTTCTTTTGGGATACGACAATTATCGAAGATTAGCTCACAAGTTTCTGAAGCACGCATTCCTAGTTTATTCTCCTTTTTTCCTGCTGAAAAACCTGGAGTACCCATTTCAACAATAAATGCGGATGAATTATTTGGAGTCCCTTTTTCTCCAGTTCGTGCCATTACTACTGCAACGTTTCCTGATTTACCATGCGTAATGAAGTTTTTTGCTCCATTTAGTACCCAATGATCTCCATCTAAAACAGCGGTTGTATTCATACTGCCAGAATCTGAACCGGTACCTGTTTCAGTTAATCCCCAAGCACCAATCCATTCTGCTGTAGCTAATTTAGGCAAATATTTCTTTTTCTGAACTTCTGAACCATGGTAATAGATATGTCCCGTACACAATGAGTTGTGCGCTGCAACTGATAAACCAATAGAACCACATACTTTTGCAATCTCTGCAATCACTGTAATGTATTCATGATAACCCAAACCTGAACCTCCATATTCTTCAGGGATAAAAACTCCCATCAAACCTAGCTCACCTAATTTTTTAAATACATGTACTGGAAATTCTTGGGTCTCATCCCATTCCATGAAGTATGGACGTATTTCTTTTTCTGCAAAATCACGCACCATTTGCGCGATCATTAACTGGTTTTCGTTGAATTCAAAATTCATCACTCTAATTTTAATAAAAATTAAACATTTAGTACCTTGCTAAATTAACAATATTATTGGTATACTTTTCTAATTTTTCATTTCCATTTAGAAAAGTCAAACCAACGAGAAAATTAAATCCTGCAACCTTACCTCCACATTGTAATACTAACTCTGCTGCAGCTGAAGCAGAACCGCCTGTTGCCAATAAATCGTCGTGTATCAAAACATGGTCTTCTGCTGTAATCGCATCCGTATGCACCTCGATAGTAGCGCTTCCATACTCTAAATCATAACTATATGAAATTTTATTATAAGGTAGTTTGCCTTTTTTTCGGATCAATACAAATGGTAATCCTAAACGCATAGCTAATGGATATCCAAACAAGAAACCTCTACTCTCTATTCCTGCAATTTTGGTGAATCCTTTGTCTTTGTATAAATCCACCAAATAATTCAATACGTCATTTGACAAAATTGAATCCATCATAATAGGTGTGATGTCTTTAAAAACAATTCCTTCTTTAGGGAAATTTGGTACGTCACGAATGACAGCTTTAATTTTTTGTTCAATCATAAGGTTAAATACGGTTTTAGTTTAATATACAATTCTTCTGTCATCAATACAGATTCTTTTATTTCTTCTAGTGAGGAGTAGGCTCCTTTTTGTTTTCTTATTTTATACAGCGAGTTTGCTAAATTCCAAGTAAAATAAGGGTGCTTTTTAAATTCCTCTGCAGTCGCAGTATTTATATTTAGTTTCTGAACCAATGATGGGTCTACTTTCATATATGGTTTAACTTCTGCTAATTTCTCATCACCAAACTTCCAACATTCCAACAATTGATTAAGCGAGATAAATCCTCCTAGCTTCTCTCGTTGTTTTAAAATATTTTTAGCGAAAAATGGACCTATACCAGGAATAGCCAATAATTCTTCCTCTGATGCAGAATTGAGTTCAAGAAGTTGAATGACTGTTTCCTTTTTAACTTCATGTGTGGTAGCTGAAACTAAAAGTACTTTCTTAGTTAGATAAATGGTAGAATCTTTAATTAGGTCAAACAATTGCTTTGGAATAACAAATACTTTGGAGAGTTGTTCGTTGGATTTAAATCCATATTTGCCAAACTTTAAGACCGAAGCAGCTTGTTTTTTTGACAAACCCAAGTACATCCAATCTGTTATCGTATACAGATTAGGATCAAATTTAGAAGGTGGTCTTCTAAATATCTTTTTTCGAAAAGTATACGACCTCTGATATTGATTGAACGTGGGTTTAAAACTTAATGTGCGTTTCTCTTCTTTTGAAAATTTCAATTCTTTCTTTGGTAAAAAAGAAACCAGTATGCGAGGCAATAAAGCAACAACAATTACTACAACTAGAAAAATCAATAACGATTTTCTCGTTTTTTTTGAAAATTCCAATGGGTTTTCCACCTCAATAATTTTTAACGCACCTCGTCGTCATTCAATTTAAAGGAGTCCGGCTCAGGTTTTGGAGGAGTTTTTAAAACCTTCCAAAAAAAATAAATTGTTATTAAGGTAATAGCCACTTCTGTGACAACCATTGTGATGAATGCAGATGTACTCATATTATTCTAACCCTTTCTTTAAACGATTCTTATATGCCTTGTGCACATAAAACGCAATTAATAACCACAAAAACAATAGTAACCCTCTACTTATGTTTTTAAACAATATTGTTTTTTTATGAAACTCGATTTCTTTAGTACGGTCAAAATTTGGAGCTGAAATTCTTGTGAACTCAGCTTTCAATGTTTGATATTCTGTAATGGAATACAATGTTTTCGGACTTAATACCGTTAATGTATCTACCATCGGATTGTTAATGACCGTTGAATCAATTCCATTCAAATTAGCTAAATGTCCGTACATGTGTTTTTCTAGAATGTTCGGTTGTTCTAACAACTTAATTTTTGCGTATGTGTCTTTATGCTTAAGGTTATCGACTACACCTGGTAAACTCGCGAAAAATACCCACCCTAACAATAGAGGAGTTATGTACTTTATAATAAATTTAAAAACAATTGGAACTTTGATATCTGACCCTTCAATGATTTCAGCCCACCCTTTTTTAATCCCAAAAATCCATGAAAATAAAATAATTTCAATGAAGGCAAACGTTACCAAAGAAACGGTTCCCGCCCAATAGTCGTATTCATCAAAAACACCGTAATTAAAGAATAATACTGTTGGTAATCCTAAAATTAATACCAATCCTCCAAAAAGCCAAGCAGCATTTTTTGATTTCCAACCAAATTCATCTTCTAAGAATCCCATCACAGGTGTTCCCATTGCCAACGAGGAAGTTATACCCGCAAAAAACAATAATCCAAACCAAGCTACTCCAGCAAAGACTCCTATTACGCCTCCCCATTGTTCAAATAAATAAGGCAATGTTTTAAATCCTAGACCTAGACCTCCATTTTTTGTCATTTCAATCACTTGATCTATCCCTAAATATCCTACAGCAATTGGAATTAATATCGAAGAACCTAACACTACTTCAACAAAACCATTCATCCATCCTGCAGACATTGCGTTTAAAGCAATGTCATCATTTTTCTTTACATATGAGGCATAACATTGAATTGAACCCATTCCTATTGAAAGCGTGAAAAATATTTGTCCTGCAGCTGCTAACCAAACTTTTGGTTCCCAAATAGAATCAAATTGTGGTTTCCATAAAAAATCCAACCCTTTTGTTCCATCAAACAAAGCTCCATGATCGCCTGCTTTAATTGCAATCGCTTTGTAAGCTAAAAACGCACCGAAAATCAATAACAATGGCATACCGATTTTTGCTGCTTTTTCTACTCCCCCACTCAAGCCTTTTGATAAAATCCATGTATTTAAAAAAAGACAAAAAATCCAAAAAAGTACTGGTTGCCAAGGACTTGATAAATTAACATAATCTCCAAAATAATTTGCTACTTGAGTTTGTGATTGCCCATTAAAGGTTCCAGCAACTGAGTGCCAAACGTAGGACAAAGTCCACGATTCCAAATAACAATAATATGCAGCTACCGCTAAATTTGTAAATATCCCAAACACTCCAATGTATTTCCAAAGTTTACGTTTGTCCATCGCATGCAATATGAACGGTGTTGAATGATTTCCTGTTTTTCCTCCATAACGTCCCACTGCCCATTCAACAAATAGAAATGGAATTCCCAACAATAAAAAACACACTAAATAAGGAATGATGAATGCACCTCCTCCATTTTGTATAGCCTGTACTGGAAAACGTAAAAAATTCCCTAATCCAACAGCATTTCCAGCCATCGCTAAAATCAAACCTACCCTGGAACCCCAGCCTTCTTCGTTTTGTGACATAATTATTGGTTGTTTTTTTGTGTTAAAAGTGCTAAGGTTGCCTCCAATGTTTGAGGTGCATACCCTAATTCTTGTTGAGATTTCGTTAAATCAAATCCTGTATGTGGTGGGCGTTTTGCGGGTTGATTCAACGTGGATGATGAAATGATTTCCACATTCGAAGTTGTAACTCCTAAAAAGGTTGCAATACGAGAAACAATTTCATTCACTGCCATTAATTCAGGCCCACATAAATGAAAAATCCCGTTTTTATTTCGGTTACAAATTTCCAAACATCCCCAAGCTAAATCATCCGCCCATGTTGGCATTCGAAACTGATCGTTGATGATTTTCATAGGATCCCCTTTCGTCAATGCATCGATCGACCACAATACAATATTTGTGCGTGATAAATTATTGGCGGTACCATAAACAATAATGGTACGAGCAATAGACCAATTCGTATTTTCACTTTGAAGTAATACCTTTTCAGCATCTACTTTTGATTGTCCATATATACTTACTGGTGACGGAATATCTGTTTCTTTGTAATTACCTGTCAATCCATCAAATACAAAATCCGTTGAAAGCAATTGAAAATGAGCGTTAATTTTTTGTGCCACTTCCCATAATTTTTTTGTGGCGCTCACATTTACTTCCTTACATTCCTCTGGATGTTGCTCACAATAATCAACATTTGTTAATGCCGCGGTATGTATAATGTGTGTAGGTTGATACGCCTTAAAAACTTCTTCTATGTTGGATTGATTTGTGATGTCTAGTTCAGCATAATTAGTACCAGGACACTCCTGGTTTCTATTTTTACCAAAGGAAGTTGCTAAAAAATCAGTATTTCTTTTTAAGCAAATTCGAACAATTTTTTGTCCTAAAAGTCCATTTGAACCCGTAATTAGTAGTCTCATAAATATTTAGTTGCTCAAATATACACCTTTTGAAAAAAATACAACTACTTATTTTACACCGAGTAACTGATTTAAACTCGCAATTTGTTCAGATGTACCTAAAACAAATAATTTTGAATGGGGTACAATTTCTGTATCACCATCAGGGTTGATAATGTACTTTCCATCAGCTGTTTTATATCCGATAATTGTGACATTGGTTTGTTGACGCACTTTTACAACTTTTAAGTCTTTTAACTTTTTAAATTGAAATTCTTCCGGTAATTCAGCGAATGAAATGGATTCTATATTCACACCCTCATCTTCTCCTTGAGAACGAATTGAATCCATGAATTCGACTACATCTGGATTAGAAACCAATGAAGCCATGTGCGTACCACCGATTGAATCTGGCATGATCACGTTAGTAGCGCCCGCTAATTTTAATTTTGCAACTGCGGCTGAATAGGTCGCACGAGCAATTATTTTAATTGATTTATTGATTTCTCTTGCAGACAATACCACATATAGATTATCCGCATCTTTTGGCAAACAAGTAATCACTGCTAATGCAGCTCCGATGTTTGCTTTTTTCAATACCTCATCGCTCGTGGAATCACCAATCATGAACAAAAAATCAGACTTCGATTGAAATTTTTCTGTCTGTGCTTCATCTGTATCTATAATGAGCACAGGGGTATTTTTACGCGCTAAGTCTTCCGCAACTTGCTTTCCTACGCGTCCAAACCCACAAATTACTACATGGTTTTCCATTTTGCCTAATTTTTTGGTTGTTCTATATTGGTTCAAATTCTGTTTGTAATCTCCACCAAGGATGTATTTAGTAATGGACGAAATTGCAAAGGCAAAAGTACCAAAACTAATAATAATCATAAATATCGTAAATAACTTGCCAGCGTCGCTTAATTCGTAAACTTCTCGAAATCCGACAGTAGCAGTGGTAATTACGGTCATGTAAAACGCATCTAAGAAGGACCATTTTTCAATGGCCATGAATCCAATTGTCCCGATAGAAATAATTAAAATAAGTATTCCTAGAAAAACATAAACACGTTTAAAGATTCGAAAATTATCAAGCATTTAAAAATTTTTAATAAAATAATAAATATAATATCACTCGACTTCCCATACGGAGGGTCTTTTCAATCGTCTAAAACCAAAAAAATGTTTATGTTCTAATATCCAAGCCATCGCAAAATAAATAAGTAAGGGTGACCCAAGCGTAATAAAAGTAGCGTAGATAAATCCTACCCTAACTTTAGAAGAACTGATTCCTGATTTTCGAGCAATCCATGAACACACTCCATAGGATTTCATTTCGAAAAAAAAAGCGATTTTTTGGATGAGTTTCATAGGGTAATTATTTGTTTAAACAGGAAATAATTATTCGCTTTTTACATCTTCATTCTTTAAAAAGTACTCTGAAAATGCGTTTTCAAAATTGAATTAACTGTGTTCCTATTTGGCACGTTAAACATTTATGGTTTTTACAAAATTCGTTTAATAATTCCAAATAACCTTGTGTTTCATAGGCTGATTTTGGTTTTTCTCCTAATTTAATAAATTGTTCTATTTTGCGGTTTTTTTCTGGAGTGATTTTTTCCAACTGTTCTAAAATTTTTTCGCTTTCAAGGGGTAGGTTGAACTCGGAACTGAACCAAAAATAAAATGGCACTACCCCATTGATGAGCATTAAATTTTTCATTGAAAGTGTAAGGACATTTTTAGTTGTTGAAGAGAGTTTTCCAAAATGATAATGGGTTTTCCAATATTCGGGTAATTCTATTGATAATTGTTGCCACCAAGAACTCCATATTTCTACTTCCTCCCATTCCAAAAGTTGTTTTTCCTCCAACAATTGTGCGAAAACAACCAATCTAATCGTTGGATAAGCAGTAGGCCTGCATCCGAAAAATTTCCAAGAGGAAGTTTCCATGGGTGCCAAATTATATTTTCGAAGTAAATAATCTCCTTCAATTTGCAATTTACTAGTGTATTCGTCCGAAGATGGTTCTTTGGGTAATAGATTTGCCACAGCGAATAACAGTGCCGTTCGCTGATGGGCATTTAAACGAAACAATATAGTATAGGATACACGTCGCAATAATTCCATTCCAGGGAGTTCATTGACTTTTGTAAGGAGCGACTTCAGCAACAATTCTATCTTTAAAGCTGTTAAATCGTTGTGTAATTCGTTCCATCTGTGCTGAATAGCAAAAGATTTTCGTTGAAGTCTTCTACTCACAGCGGTTTCTAATTGTTTTTCCACATAAATTCTAGCCACTGAACTCCAAGAAGAAGCACATACTATCTCATTGCGAGAAGCGAAAAAAAGACCAACTTTCTCTAATACATCTTTAGATAAATAGTTTTTCAATTCTAATACAGGTAATTCTTCCTCTTTTACATAAATTGGAAGGTCGTGTTCATAAACTACGTGTAATATTACATTTTCATAACTTGAATCCAAATGGTGAAGGTGCTTTTTCCAGTCCGATGATTTTATGTGTATCTCCACATTTCCAGTCCAAGTAATTGCACCTATTTTTAGAATTGCATTGAAGAAATCAGGACCACTTTCCTTGTTATGTATCCCTGTTTGTAATAGTTGAATCGGAAGTCCATTTGTAGTAAATAAATTGATTGGAAGACGTTTCATTTTCCAGAGGTAATGCAACCAATGTTCTTTAATAGTTGTACTCATTTGTGATGGTTTATCATTGAATACAATTTAAGTTAGTGAAAAAGTTTGGAAAGTGGACCAAATTTTGTTTCGCTTCTGAAATAAATTAAACTTAAATTTATCCTTTTAACTAAGATTATGAAGTATAAATTACCTCTTTTCATTCTGACACTCCTTTCTACTTTGTTAAGTTTCTCCCAAGAAAAAGAGTACCCTACCGCTACAAAAAATCCTTATTACTTTGTAACACATGGTGACAGTGTCCTCCAAAATTACCAATGGATGCGCAAAAGAGACACGCCTGAAATCATCAATTATTTGAGTGAAGAAAACACGTATGCTGACCTCAAGATGAAACATTCTTCGATTTTACAGAAAAAGTTATTCGAGGAATTTCGCGCAATGATGAAGGAAAATCACAAAACCAGTTACAAAAAAGACAGTGTGTTCTATTACTATTCCAAATCAATTCAAGATCAAGAACATACTATTTTTTGCAGAAAAAAAGGAGATACGAGTGCAACAGAGCAAGTGTATCTCAATCCAAATGTGTTGGCCAAAGACCTTGGATATTTTAAAATTGATGACACGCAATTATCTGAAGACCATCAATTCATCTATTACCGAGTAAATTCTGACGGCGGAGATTTTGGAGCTATACACATGAAACACATTGACAAAGACAGCACCTTGAAAGATGTCATTGAAAATGTTGGGGACTTTATCGTACTGAACGATAATAAAACA